>DMRR01000254.1 GCA_003455275.1 Bacteroidota bacterium
GTGCGCTGTTCTTCGCTTCCGCCTTTCACTTCAATCTTTGAAAGTGCGCGTTGCCATTTTGTTTTTGCAGAATCTTTCACTGCTTCAAAATTCCAATCAGGAATTTCTGCGTCGAGATTTTTTAATGCGTTTTCAGAGGAGACATAGGAGATTCCGACTTTGACATATAAATCAGTTCCACTCTTTTCGTCAAAATGAATTACTCCTTTTTCATACCCTAAAAATGCAACACATCCATAACCAACTACAATGGGAGACGAAATATCAGAAGGGATAGAACTCTCACGAATCTTTCCACCCCATTTTTTAATTGCTTTCGAAAATTTTGCTGCAAAAAATATTTTTTGTTTAGATGCCCACCCTTTTGAAAATCTAAAGCCGGTGATGATAGAATCATTTTTAATCTCTCCTAATTTTTCATCATGATTAACATCGCAAAAACCTTCAATTGTATTATCATTTATTCCGTGCAGTAAATCAACCATTACAAGTTGTGGTTTGTCTTTTTGAAAAACATAATGTTGAAATCCGCATCGCTCAGTTGCAGTAAGTTCAACTTTAATTCCATCATTCAATTGAACAGAATAAAACCCTACAGATGCATTTTCATTTTTATGAATGAATCCAACTTCGTAAGCTGAATCGATATTGAGTGAATCCAAATCATTTCTCTGTGAAGGCATAAACATTATATCTCCCAAATCACCGCAACCTGTTCCACTCAAATGTGTGTGACTGAATCCTTGTATAGTTGAATCGCTTGAATGATAACCGCTGCAATGTTCCCATCCTGATGTTTTTGTATCAGGTGAAAGTTGCACCATTCCAAACGGAACACAAGCACCGGGAAATGTGTGCCCTGTTCCTGCTGTGCCGATGAACGGGTCAACGGATTCTACGGGAGATTTTTCATTTGAGCAAGAAGTGAAAAGTGAAAGGTGAAAAGCGAAAAGTGTTGCGAACAAAATGCACTTCAGAAAAGGAGATTGATTTGATTTCATGTTTCGAATGTGAAAAAAGATTTTCAAAGTTTCTCTATACACGAAAAAAAATTCTGTTGGAAATAATTCTTCACCCGAACAAATTGAAAAATGATTTTAGCATTTGATGAAACAATTGCTCTACGCCACACCTCTTAAAATCGCGCGAGATTTTTTTCTCATCCTCCTCGGAATCTCTTCCGCTGCATTTGGACTGAAAGGTTTTGTGTTGCCGAATCATTTCACTGACGGCGGCATAACAGGTATTTCAATTCTCTCTTCACTTGTAACACCAATTTCAATTTCGGTTTGGATCGTGGTGCTCAATGTTCCATTTATTTTACTTGGCTACCGACAAATCAGTTGGGTGTTTGCACTGAAAACCTTAATCGGAATTGTAGGCCTTGCTGTAGCGCTTGTCTTCATTCATCTTCCTGTGCTTACAAATGATAAACTTTTGATTGCCGTGTTCGGCGGATTTTTTCTCGGTACCGGAATCGGTCTTGCTATTCGCGGCGGCGGTGTGCTCGATGGAACCGAAGTGCTCGCGCTATCAATCAGCCGGAGATTTTCTGTCAGCATTGGGGATGTAATTCTTGTGATCAATGTTCTAATTTTTTCATTTGCAGCAGCAGAGCTTGGATTTGAATCAGCTCTTTATTCCATTCTAACTTATCTCGCTGCCAGCAAAACAGTTGACTTCATAGTTCAGGGAATTGAAGAATACACAAGCGTGATGGTCATCTCTAAAAAGAATGAAGAAATCCGTCGTGGAATTATTGAAGTAATGGGGCGCGGTGTTACACTGTTGAAAGGTGAGGGCGGATTCGGCTCGCACGGAGAAAGAAAAGCGGAACAGAAAATTGTTTTCTGTGTGCTTACTCGATTAGAGATTCCGAAACTAAAAGCAATCATTCACAAACTCGATCCGGATGCGTTCATCATCACGCAAAGTATAAATGATGTGCGTGGCGGCATGGTAAAGAAGCGGCCACTGCATCATTAAAAAAAATTACACTCAATTCAAACTGTAATTTTTATTCTTAACTTCTGAACTAATCTGCAGATTGTATATGCTCATTTGCGGTTTCTGAATTTTCAAATAAGAAGAACAGATGAAATAATTTACTGCTTTAACCTTTCATCTTTCACCCCTATTTTGCATTAAACAATTTTTCGCTGCATGAAAATTCTTGACATAAAAGTGATGAACGGCCCGAACTACTGGAGTGTTCGCCGCCACAAGCTGATTGTAATGAAGCTCGATTTGGAAGAAATGGAAAATCAGCCGACGAATAAAATTCCGGGATTCCTCGACCGGCTGAAAAAACAAATGCCTTCATTGCAGGAACATAGGTGTAGCGAAGATTTTGCCGGAGGATTTTTTCATCGCGTGGAAGAAGGAACCTGGATGGGACATGTAATTGAACACATCGCGCTCGAATTGCAAACGCTTGCGGGCATGGATGTAGGATTTGGCCGCACGCGCGAAACCGGTGTGAAAGGAGTTTACAATGTAGTTTTCACATATATGGAAGCGAAAGCCGGAATCTATACTGCAAAAGCTGCAGTGCGAATTGCCGAACACCTTATTGCAGGAAAGGAATATGACATGAGCGAAGACATTCAATCGCTTCGTGAGATTCGTGAAGATGAGCGTCTCGGTCCTTCTACCGGTTCAATTGTGGAAGAAGCAATCGCGCGCGGAATTCCTTACATCCGTTTGAATCGTCACTCACTTGTGCAGTTGGGTTATGGTGTGAATCAAAAAAGAATTCAGGCCACAGTTGCGAGCACTACCGGAAGCATTGCAGTTGAAATTGCATGCGATAAAGAGGAAACAAAAAATCTTTTAGAAGCTGCAGAGATTCCTGTGCCGCGCGGAATTATTTGTTATGATGAAGATGATTTACAAAGTGCAGCGAAGAAGTATGGTTATCCTTTGGTGACAAAACCAGTAAATGGAAATCATGGAAAAGGTGCGAGCACTGATTTGAAAAACTGGGATGAATTGCTCGTTGGTTTTCATGCAGCAAAAAAATATGGCCGCGGAATTATTGTGGAGCGATTTATTAAAGGACTCGATCATCGTGTGCTCGTGGTGAATTACAAATTTGTTGCCGCTGCGATACGCAAACCCGCTGCTGTGGTGGGTGATGGAAAATCTTCCATTCAACAATTGATTGATAAAGTGAATGCTGACCCGCGCCGTGGTTATGGTCACGAAAAAGTTTTGACTTCAATTAAAGTGGATGATCACACCCGAAAAATTCTTGATGATAAAAATTTGACGCTTGATTCTGTTTTGGAAAAAGGAAATGAGTTGTGGTTGAAGCCCACTGCAAATCTTTCAACCGGAGGAACTGCAACTGATGTAACTGATTTAGTTCATCCGGATAATGTGTTCATGTGTGAGCGCATTGCACGCATAATCGGGCTCGACATCTGCGGCATAGATATTATGGCACCTGACCTCAGTGTTCCGATTTCACAAAACGGCGGAGCAATTCTCGAAGTGAATGCAGCGCCGGGTTTCCGAATGCACATTTCTCCTGCTGAAGGCTTGCCGCGCAATGTGGCGGAACCGGTGATTGATATGCTTTATCCACCCGGAACTTCTGCGCGCGTGCCCATCATTGCTGTTACGGGAACAAACGGAAAGACAACCACCACACGACTTACAGCGCACATTGTAAAATCAATGGGTTACAAAGTGGGTTTCACCACTACAGATGGAATTTATATTCAGAACCAAATGCTCATGCGCGGCGACTGCACCGGACCTGTAAGCGCGGAGTTTGTTTTGAAAGATCCTACAGTTGATTTTGCAGTGCTCGAATGTGCGCGCGGAGGAATTCTTCGCGCAGGTCTTGGATTTCATAATTGTGATATTGCTATCGTAACAAATGTGGCGGCTGATCATCTCGGCTTGCAAGGCATTGATACACTTGAACAATTAGCGAGAGTAAAAGGAGTTGTTCCTGAAACTGTGTTGCCAAGCGGTTATGCAATTCTGAATGCTGATGATGATTTGGTTTACAAGATGCGCGAAAGTTTGAATTGCAAAATCGCATTATTCAGTATGGACGAAAAAAATCCGCGCATTGTACAACACTGTAATGATGGTGGTTTGGCAGCGATTGCAGAAAACGGTTACATCACCATTTGCAAGGGCACATGGAAAATTCGCGTAGATAAAATCAGCAACATACCGCTCACTTTCGGAGGAAAGGCGCAATTCAATATTCAGAATGTAATGCCTGCAGTGCTTGCCGGTTTCATTCGCGGATTTAAGATTGAAGATATTAAGCAAGCGCTCGAAACATTTATTCCTTCACCGGGACAAACTCCCGGTCGCATGAACATGTTCCAGTTCCGCAACTTCACAGTGATGGTTGATTATGCGCACAATGCGGCGGGCTTCGATGCGATAGGAAAATTTTTAGAAAAGGTGGAAGCAAAACCTAAAGTGGGAATCATTGCAGGAGTTGGCGACAGACGAGATGAAGACATCATTGCACTAGGAGAAACTTCAGCGCGAATGTTTGATGAAATAATTATTCGTCAGGATAGAAACCTTCGCGGGCGCACGGAAGAAAATATTATTGAACTCATGCAGCAGGGAATAAAAAATGTTGATGCTACAAAAACAGGTAATGTGATTCCGAAGGAAAGTGAAGCAATTGAGTTTGCTATTCGCCATGCGAAGAAGGGAGCATTCATCACCATTTGCAGCGATGTAGTGCCTGATGCACTCGAACAGATTATGAAACTGAAAGAAGAAGATGATTTGGTTGAGGCGAAATAATTAAGCGTTGTTAAGGGTCATAAATAATTTAGCGAATCAGGTCCGGTATTAAACAACAAATCAATTACTGATAAATCTTTTTGAAATGCATTTCGATCACTGAAGACTTGCGGATAGATGGGTGTTTCAGTATTGTCAATTAAACTGACACCTGCAATTTCATGAGTAATAGAAAATTTTGTTTTCAGTTTCATTTCCTTGCCCATAACCTGAATTGATTTCAAACACAAGTCGCTAAATTCTTTTGTGTTTGAAAAAATTACTTCGTGTATTGCATCAGCATAATATAAATAATAAGGTGCCTTGCCATATGAAGATTGGATAGTTTGCCAGTGTTTGCGTTTCCACAAATCGTTTGCAATAACCAACTTATTCATTTTTGACTTTTGATTTCTTCCACCGGAAAGCGGAACTGTAAGTTCAATTCTCCCGCCTGCAGCAGCAATTGAATAGCGGTTCGGGTGATTTTCCTTCCTGTATTTTTCTTCTTCAGACAGCAAAACATTTTCAAACCTTACCGCTTTCTGAAACCAGGAAATCTTTGGAAACAAACATGCATTCAGCACAACCTGTTTTTCAATTATCATAAAATTGTAAAAAATTGTTTAGCGTCTTGCACTCAAAAAAGTAATTTGTAATTTTAATGCACAATGAAAAATTGGTTACTTCCTTCTCTCCTTTTATTACTTGCTCTACAAACTAAAGCCGGGATTATTCATGCAAACATGCGGAATTGTATTTTTCTTTCTGAGAAAGATTCTTCCTAT
>DMRR01000260.1 GCA_003455275.1 Bacteroidota bacterium
AATTGTTCAATGGCGCGGTTGGAAAATTTGTCCACTGATTTGTTATGATTTGCGCTTCCCGGTTTGGAGCCGCAATGCAGAGAACTACGATTTGCTATTGTATGTAGCCAACTGGCCAGAGAGAAGAAGTTATGCATGGAAGCAACTGCTCGTGGCGCGCGCCATCGAAAATCAATGTTACACCATTGGTCTAAACCGTGTGGGAGCAGATGGAAATAAAATCAACCACAGTGGCGACAGTTCAGTTATTGATATGAAGGGAGAAATTCTTTTTCAAAAACAGAATGAAGAAATCATTCAAACGGTGGAACTTTCAAAAACTGATTTAGAAAATTATAGAAAAGAATTTCCGGTTCTTCTTGACCGCGATAATTTTGATTTGAAGTATTGATGCTTCGACAAGCTCAGCATGACAGCTTTCGTCGCTGTTGTCACACTGAGCTTGTCGAAGTGTTTTTAGAGATAAAACATAAATGACGGAGCAAGAACAATTTTTAGCAAGAGAAAAAAAATTCCTCGAACTTCGAAAAAGTTTAAAGGAGCAATTCGGGAAAGCACCGGATATGAATGCACTGTTATTTCTCATTGGCATTCGAGAACTCGGCCAGGTGAGGGAACAATTTACCAAGGAAGAAAAACAAGATCTCATGCACATAGCCACTTGCCGGTTGCTAAGCGACAAGGGATATTTCTCGCTTGAAGGATTAGACGATGAAGGCTGGCCACACTGGATTCAGATAAAAAAACTCCCGCCCATGAGTTTGGAACAACAGGAAGACATGCTGAAAGAGTGTATTATCGGCTACTTCGAGCGTTTGGATTAATACACATTCATTTTTGTTTGCTGTGTATTGCGAACTCAATTTACTATCCTGAAAAATTATTTTTGGGCGCAATTCAAAAACTCTATGCTGAAAAAAAATTACATTAAGAAAATTCTCCTGCTGCTCATTCCGGTTCTCTTTTTGGCCGCATTCAAGCCGAAAGAAAAAATTCATACTGTGCTTTTGAAAACAAAGTATGGGACCATGCGCATTCTGCTTTACAACGAAACACCGAAACACCGCGATAATTTTCTCAAACTCACCAACGAACATTTTTATGACTCATTGCTTTTTCATCGTGTGATAAAAGATTTCATGATACAAGGCGGTGACCCGGATTCAAAACACGCGAAAGCTGGACAAATGCTTGGCAATGGCGATGTGGGCTACTATGTGGACGCCGAATTCCGCCCCAATCTTTTTCATAAGAAAGGAGTTATTGCTGCAGCCCGCGATGAGAACCCAACCAAGGCATCAAGTGGTTGCCAGTTTTATATCGTTCAGGGAAAAAAATTTACCGATGCCGATCTCGATAAACTCGAACAGCAAACGGGAAGAAAAATTCCAGCAGATCAACGCGAAGTCTATAAAACCATTGGAGGCACTCCCCATCTCGATCAGGGATACACAGTGTATGGAGAAGTTATTGAAGGGCTAAATGTTCTTGATTCAATTGCCAGTGTAAAATGCGATAAATTCAACAGGCCGCTTGAAGATGTTCGCATCATTAGCATTACACAGGGAAAAGATTACAAACCGAAAAAAGTGAAACACTAATTTGAAGATTTGGAAATTTGCTGATTTGAAAATGGAATACAGGAATCAAAAAAATATTTCCGAGATGAGATTAAATCACATCTACAAATTTTTCAATCTGCAAATTTTCAAATCACTGTCCCTGCTTGTGGTAATGATGTTTGTGAGCACATCATGCAAAAATCTTTTTTCGAAAGATGAAGTGCCCATGGATTACTGCATCGAGTGCCTGCACAAGTACCAGCTTTCACTTCAGCAGGAAAAAAATATTCGGGATCAAATTCATGCAGACAGAAAAAGACACCAGCTCGACTCACTTTTTACATACCGGGCAAAAAAACTGGGCTTCAACGGAAATGTTTTAGTAATTCAAAAAGGAGTTCTCCTTTATGAAAACTCATTTGGTTACGAAAACTACCGGAAGAAAACACCGCTCTCTGCTGCATCAAAATTTCAGCTCGCTTCCATTTCAAAAACTTTTACCGCTGTTGCGGTCCTTCATTTAATTGAGATCGGAAAACTTTCTCTGAATGATTCAATCCAAAGTTTTTATCCTGATTTTCCAATTCACAACATCACACTGAAACTTTTACTCAGTCATCGCAGCGGATTGCCCGACTATAGATTTGCCTATGAAGATTCTGCTTCGCTCGGCTTTGGCAAAATTGATAATCAAATGCTGATTCAGTGGATGACAAAAAATCCGCCGCCTCTTCAATTTCAACCCGACAGAAAATTTACATACTGCAATACCAATTATGCCGTGCTCGCTGCGATTGTGGAACATGTAACCGGAATGAAATTCGATGTTTATATGCAGCAATATATTCTTCGCCCCATCGGATTAAATCATACTTATATCATTACAACTGCGGATACCGCAATCAATTCGCACAAAACAACCGGGTACAACAGCAACTGGAGCGAAATTCCGCGCGATGGTTTTGACGGGATTGTTGGTGATAAAGGAGTTTACAGCACAACAGAAGATTTGCAAACATGGTATCGCATGTTAAACTCAGATTGTTTTCTGAAAAAGGAAACTCTTGCCATGGCATTTGAACCGCGTAGTTTTGAGAAGCAGGGAAAGAAAAATTACGGATATGGTTTTAGAATCAATGAATATGAGCCCGGAAAAAAATGTATCTATCACAATGGCTGGTGGAAGGGCTACAACACGGCATTCTACACAAATCCGCAGGAAGAATATTGCATCATTGTTCTCGGAAACCGCTTCAACAAATCTCCTTACATGTTAAAAGAAGTAATGCAGATATTACATGAAGGAAGCCTGGAAGATTCAGATACTGATGACGGAGCCGAATAATTAGGAGTCGCTATCAACCCTCAGGATCTATTTAAAAATCTGAAAGGAGGAAAACGCGGAGATTCAAATTGTTTTTCCTAATTAAATGTGCAACTTTCTTCAAGCAGACAAGTAATGAAGCCGAGCGCCCCAAGGGAAAAACACTCGATTCATGGCAATTTTTACTAAGTCAGTTTTTTATTCTATTCTATTTATTATTTCCGGAATTATTTCTTCCAGTGCGCAGCCTTTTACATTTAGCGGACAGGTTACTAATTCAAGAAGCAAGCTTCCTGTAGCATATGCCACACTTTATTTTTCACATTCACAATCCGGAACTACCGCAGACTCATCCGGGCGGTTTAAAATATTTTCAAATTACCGGAACGATACCCTGATAGTTTCTTCGGTCGGATATGTGAAACTGATAACCATGACAAATTCCCAGAACCGTGAACTGAATATTTCTCTCGAGCCATCAGATTATGAGTTAAGCGAAGTGAAAATTGTTGCAGGAAAAAATCCTGCTGATTTTCTTTTCAAAAAAATTGTTGAACACAAAAAAGAAAATTCAAAACGCGCACTTGAATCCTACAGTTACGAAGCGTATAACAAACTTCAATTCGATATGATTGATGTAAGTGAAAAGTTTCAGAACAAAAAAATTCTGCGGCCCTTCAGTTTTGTTTTCGAAGGAC
>DMRR01000065.1 GCA_003455275.1 Bacteroidota bacterium
CTGCTGCTGCAGCTTCAGCGTCTCGGTCTTCTGCCGTTCCGCGTGTACCGAGTTCGCCACGCGTGAGGTCGATGATTCCGAATTTATATCCAAGTGATGCATGCTTCATGAGCGTGCCAATGCAACTCATCTCCACATCATCTGGATGTGCACCGAAAGCGAGAATATCTAATTTCATATTTGAGTCATGTTTTTCTTTTACAAAGAAGTTTTACTATTTAAAAAGTGCGACTTCTGATTTTATTTTAATTTTATTTCACGCGGCACACACAAGTAATACTTTACCACAGGTTCAGCCAAAAGTGAAATATTCAATTGGTCAGATGCACGGGTAATGTCTTTCACTTTTCCGTCCTTCATCAGGATTTTTATCTGGTCAATTTTAGGGTCGTATGCATTATTGCTGGTTGACTCCACAAACATCAGGTGTTTTACTTCGGTTTCATTCACTTGAAATTTATTCATCACCTGGTTTTTTATCTTTTCAATTTTTTTTGAATCGAAAGGTGTTTCCTGTAATTCTATTCTGAAAAGTTTTCGGTTCACCAGGCATTTCGAGAGGAAGGAAAGAATTTTATCCGGATGGCTTTGCCAAACTTTTATTGCACCTATTACATCTACATCATCAATTGAGGCAAACTGCACCAATACATTTTCTTTACTTAAAAAATCTTTCCGAAGAATTTTTCCTGACAAAAAATATTTAAGAGCGGGAGAAGAAAACAATTCATTGCCGCTCATGCAAAGCTCGCGGGCGCGTCTCAGAATCTGCACCAGCATTTGCTCTGCACTCAAAACAGTTTTATGCAGATACACCTGCCAATACATCAGCCGGCGGCTCACAATAAATTTTTCGATGCTGTAAATTCCTTTTGCTTCGACTACCAATTCTCCTTTATGAACAGTTAGCATCTTGATGATTCGGTCATAACCAATCACCCCTTCAGCAACACCTGAGAAAAAACTATCGCGGTTCAGGTAATCGAGCCGGTCCATATCCAATTGCCCGCTCACCAGCTGATGAAGAAATTTTTTGTGATACTTATCTGTAAAAATTTTTATGGCGAGTGAAAGTTTTCCATTCATCTTTTGATTCATCCGCTCCATAAACAGCAAGGACAATTCCTCATGATGAATTCCGTTTACAATCGTTTGTTCCAATGTATGAGAGAAAGGGCCGTGACCGATGTCGTGCATCAGGATTGCAATCATCACGGCTTCCGCTTCAGCATCAGTGATTGAAATTCCTTTTGAGCGAAGAACTTCAAGCGAGGCATTCATTAAATGCACAGCACCAATCGCATGCTGGAATCTTGAATGTTGCGCTCCCGGATAAACCAAGCCAGACAAACCCAACTGCTGAATTCTGCGCAGCCGCTGAAACCACGGATGCTCGATGATGTCGAAAATAATTTCGGAAGGAAGCGCGATAAATCCGTAAACCGGATCATTAATTATTTTCTTCTTGTTCAAGCAAAAAATTATGGGCTGTAAATATTGAAAATTGTTCCCGTTAATTCTTCTTCTGCTTTTTAATTTCAGAAAACAATAAATGGAATGATTTTTCGTTTAAGAACCTTCAACAAACTAAATAGATGGAAGCAACCCTGAAACCTAAATTCGCCGCTCCGAATAAAAATATTCCTGTTATGAACAATTTAGCAACTATACTTTGGTGCGACGACGAGATTGAATTATTGAAACCTCACCTTCTTTTTCTCAGTGAAAAAGGATACAACATTATCGAGGCAAGTAATGGTGTTGATGCTATAGAGAAATGCAATTCCAACCCCGTAGATATCGTTTTCCTTGATGAGCAAATGCCTGGCCTCAGCGGATTAGAGACACTTTCAAGAATTAAAACTGTTCACCCGGCTATTCCGGTTGTGATGATTACAAAAAACGAAGAAGAGAATCTGATGGAGCAGGCAATTGGTTCACAGATCAGCGATTACCTGATTAAACCTGTTAAGAACAACCAGATAATTCTTACTTTGAAAAAAAACCTGGAGAGCCGGCAGCTCATTAGTTCAAAAACGACTTCTGATTATCAGAAGGAGTTTCAGCAAATCATGATGCAGATGGGAAATGGTTTGAACCAGCAGGAGTGGGGCGATCTGTACCGTAAACTAATTTATTGGGAACTCGAACTCGATAAGTCGAAGACGATGGAAATGCGTGATGTGCTGAATATGCAGAAGACCGAAGCGAATAATGAATTCTGCAAATTCGTGACTAAGAATTACATCAACTGGCTGAACAAGCCGGATGAAGGAACTCCAACTCTTTCTCACACGCTGATGCGCGAAAAGGTTTTACCATTTGTTGATACCGATGTTCCTACTTTTTTTATTCTTATTGATAACCTTCGGTTTGATCAGTGGAAAATGATTCAGCCGCTGCTCAGTAATGATTTTCGGGTAAGCTCTGAAGATCATTTTTATTCTATACTTCCAACGAGTACCCAGTATAGCCGCAATGCAATTTTCGCTGGAATGACTCCGCTCGAAATTGAAAAACGATTTCCGAATTTCTGGCTGAATGATGAAGAAGAGGGTGGGAAAAATTTGCACGAACACGATTTTCTGGCTGACTTAATTGTTCGAAGCAAGAAGGATATTAAGTTTTCGTACACCAAAATCACGAACAGTAACGATGGAAATAAACTGGTCGATAACATTCATAATCTGATGAACACTCCATTCAATGTGATTGTTTACAATTTCGTAGATCTGCTTTCGCATGCCCGAACTGAAATGCAGGTTTTGAAAGAATTAGCTAACGACGAAACTTCTTATCGCTCCATTACACTATCATGGTTTGAGCATTCACCATTGTATCAGGCGCTCATGCGAATGGCGGGTAAAAAAGTGAATCTGATTATTTCTACCGATCACGGAAGCATTCGTGTGAAAGAACCAATTAAAGTAATTGGCGACCGCGAAACGACAACAAATCTCCGATACAAGCACGGCAGAAATCTCAACTACAATCCACGCGAAGTTTTTGAAGTGCGAAAACCAAATGATGCCAGGTTACCAATGCCCCATGTAAGCAGCACTTTTATTTTTGCGAAGGCAGATGACTTTTTTGTTTATCCAAACAACTACAACTATCATGTGAATCACTTCCGCAACACATTTCAGCATGGAGGATTGAGTATGGAAGAAATGATTTGCCCTGTGATTCGGTTAACTTCGAAAGTTTAATTTCTTTTCAGTCCTCAATGAATTAAGCCCGCAATCAACGCGGGCTTTTTTATTTTTATTTTGCCCACGATGACTAATTCCGAAATCGAAAACGCATTTGAACTTCTGGGCAAACTGATGGAACTGCACGGAGAAAATTCTTTTAAAGCAAAATCATATCTCTCTGCTTCTTACAATATCAGCAAACTGAATAATCAGTTGAGCGAAATTTCACCCGAAGAACTGGAAGCGATTTCTACTATTGGAGTATCGGTTAAACAAAAAATAAAAGAGCTACTCTCTACAGGTCATATTGCTGTTTTAGATGCCCTTCTTGAAAAAACACCGCAGGGAGTAGTGGAAATGATGAGTATTAAAGGCCTTGGTCCGAAAAAAGTTTCGACCATATGGCGCGATCTTGAAATTGAATCAATTGATGAATTGCTGTACGCCTGCAACGAAAATCGCCTTGTACTTCTGAAAGGATTTGGTGCCAAAACTCAGAAATCAGTTTTGGAAAATCTGCAGTTCTACCTTTCACATAAAAACATGTTCCGCTACGGTGAAGTGGAACAGGCGGCGCTCGAAATTCTGCAACAACTGAATAAATATTTTTCTGATGAATTGAATTCATGGACAGGCGAAATCCGCCGCTATTGTGAAGTGATAAATAAAATTGAATTGCTTACAACCGCTCCTTTCGAAGAAGTAAATGAAGCGATGCAATCACATTTCGCTGAGATGGAAGAAGTGAATGGGTGTTTAAAAGCAAAATCAGAATCAGGAATTTTGTTTCAGATTTATTTCAGTGACAGAAACGATTTTTATAAAAACCTTTTTATCAGCACAGGAAATGAAAAGCATGTAGATGAAATCAGAAAGAGGATTAATTCTTTTGATTCAGAAATTTTTATAAATGAAGAAGAAATTTATTCGAAGGCGAATCTTCAATTTATTCTTCCGGAATTAAGAGAAGGGTTAAATGAAATTGAACTCGCTTTGGAAAATAAAATTCCGGAATTGATAGAACCAAAGCAAGTAAAGGGAGTAATTCACGCTCACTCTACCTGGAGCGATGGAATTAATTCGATTGAGGAGATGGCGCGCTACTCCATAAAACTAGGTTATGAATATCTCTGTATCAGTGATCACTCGCAAACGGCGGTGTATGCCCAGGGATTAACACCTCAGCAAGTCTTAAAACAACATGAAGAGATTGATGCACTCAACAAAAAACTTTCTCCTTTTAAAATCTACCGGGGCATTGAATCAGATATTTTAAACGATGGTTCTCTTGATTATGAAGACGAAATTCTTTCACGGTTTGATTTTGTGATTGCATCCATTCATCAGAATTTTAATATGAGTGAAGAAACAGCAACCGCGCGATTGATTCGTGCAATTGAAAATCCATATACTACAATTCTGGGCCACCCGTCAGGAAGATTATTGCTCTCAAGAAAGGGATATCCAATTAATCATAAAAATGTGATTGATGCTTGTGCGAAGAATAATGTCATTATTGAAATCAACGCTCATCCGTGGCGGCTTGATTTAGATTGGAGATGGATTCATTATGCAATTGAACGGGGAGTGATGATCAGTATCAATCCCGATGCTCATAACCTGATAGGTATTCATGATATTCATTTCGGAACGCTTGCCGCCAGAAAGGGAATGCTTACATCTGAAATGACTTTCAATTCGAAATCCTCAGAAGAGGTAGGTGAATATTTTTTAGAAAGAAAATTGAATGTTACTGTTAAGTAAAGCTTACCACAGCTAAAATTACTTTTGCCCTCACATGAAAGAAAACCTGAAAACACTCTCGCTGGTTGTAATCGCAATCAGTGTTTTTGCTATTGCAGTTATTGATGTACTTAAACTTACCATGCCCAGAGCCGATGATGAATTTGATCTTCCTGAAATTAAGTCGAATGAAATGGGGGGGAAGAAGCCCGTAATCAATCACAGTGATCTTCCTATGGATACTTCAAAAATGACTTCAGTGAAGTTTGAAGAGACAGAACATGATTTCGGAACAATACAGGAAGGCGATTCGGTTTCTTATCCTTTTAAATTTGTAAACACAGGCTATCATCCGCTGGTTATCACTTCGGCAATTGGTTCCTGTGGATGCACGGTTCCTGATTATCCCAAAGGCCCAATACCTCCCGGGAAATCTAGTATAGTGATTGTGAAATTCCGTTCGGAAGGCAAGGGGGGGAAAAATATGAAGACTGTTCAGGTAGTTGCAAACACCAATCCGAGAATAAATGTTCTAACAATCAAAGCAGATGTGCATAAGAGAAACTGAATCATGAAAAAATATTTTTCATTCATCAAATTCAGCCACACAGTTTTTGCATTGCCATTTGCTGTCATTGGATACTTTCTCGCTGTATCCCAACCTGAATATTTTTTTGACTGGAAAATTTTTGCGCTCGTGATTGCTTGTATGATTACTGCAAGAAGTGCAGCCATGGGATTCAACCGTTTTGCTGACAGATTTATAGATGCAAGAAATCCGCGCACGGCGATGAGAGAAATTCCTTCAGGTAAAATTTCTGCGGCGTCGGCATTTATTTTCGTTTTATTCTTTTCACTTGCATTTATAACCTGCACATTTTTCATAAACCCAATATGTTTTAAACTATCACCGGTTGCCCTGGCAGTTGTTTTAGGTTACAGTTATACAAAAAGATTCACTTCTCTTGCGCATATAATTCTTGGAATTGGATTGTCGCTCGCCCCGATTGGCGCATACCTCGCAGTAACAGGAGAATTCAGTTTGCTGCCCGTTTTGTTTTCGCTTGTAGTACTTTGTTGGGTTAGCGGTTTCGATATTATTTATGCTCTTCAGGACGAAGCTTTTGACAAAGCCGAAAAACTTTTTTCCATTCCTTCAGCACTTGGGAAAAAAAGTGCTCTTAATATTTCACGCATGCTCCATTTTTTTTCATCGGCACTCTTAGTAGTTGCAGGTGTGGAAGGACAATTTGGGATTGAATACTGGATCGGAGCTTTTGTTTTTATCGCTCTGCTTATTTATCAGCAACAATTGGTAAAGCCTCAGGATTTAAGCAGAGTAAATCTTGCATTTGCCACTACTAATGGAATTGCAAGCATTGTCTTTTCAATTTTTGTTCTCGCTGATCTTTACCTCAACTGATGCCCAGAATATTAGCAATTGATTATGGAATAAAGCGAAGCGGAATTGCTGTCACAGACCCCTTGAAAATTATTGCTTCGCCACTTGAAACAGTTGTTACAACAGACTTGATTTCATTTCTGAAAAAATATTTTGAAAAAGAAAAAGTAGAAGAATTGGTAATTGGCGACCCTAAAAATTTAAGAGGAGAGGAGAATGACTTAACGGCAATTGTTTATGATTTCATTTCTGTATTGAAAAAAGAATTCCCTGACATTCCGGTTCATTTGATCGATGAAAGATTTACATCCAAAATGGCTTCAAGAATTATTGGCCAAAGCGGTATGGGAAAGATGAAGCGTCAACAAAAAGAGTT
>DMRR01000213.1:0-131 GCA_003455275.1 Bacteroidota bacterium
ACAACGCCAATAAGTTTATCACCATTGTAAGACTCACGAACTGCTTTTATGGATTTATCGCGCCCAACTGTTATTGGCAGAACCACTCCCGGAAAAAGTACCGTGTTTTTTAATGGCAGCAGCGGAATTAT
>DMRR01000213.1:504-4133 GCA_003455275.1 Bacteroidota bacterium
ATTACTCATGCAAATATTTATTCGAAGTAAAATTTTTGGGGTGACAACAATAGCAAACGGACAGCCAATGAAAAAATGCTGACAAGAAGGGAAAAAATATTAATGAAAGACTGTTTTGATTGACAGTAAGGCAGAATATGGCTTATTTTCTTTTTAAAAATTTTAGGAAGATATTCAATTACTCAGAATTGATAATACAATGAGGCCATTAAATCTGCCCCATTTAGTTTTTTAGGTAATGCCCATGAGAGCATTTGATCAGAAGTAAGAAACCAATTAATATGATTCGCTATCCTTCCTTCAATTGACAATCCTGCATTGAATGCCTGATTTCCTCCATAAGAAATATTGATCGAAGGACTGATACATTTAGAATGCAATCTTCCTGAAATAAAATACAATGGCGAGAATTGATATTGAGGAATAAAAGTAAAGCCAGCATCAACGGACAGCTTATCACAAATTATGTGGTGTTGCCAAATAAAAGTAAGCCGCAATGGAAGGTTTAGGTTGAAAGCACCTTTGCTGTAATTGATGCCGAGATAACTGAAAATGGAATCAGAATTGAGATTCCCTAACTTAATTCCGGGTTGGTGAAGAAAATTATTGACTTCAAATCCATCGAACTGAACGGAAGTGTCAACGACATACAAAAGTGAATTCTGATTCCAGTGCATGAACCCGGCATTATTTACCGAGAAAAAAATTTTTGATTTTCTGGCAACGAACGAAATACTCAAATCGGCACATACTCCATTTCCATTAGGAGCAAAAGCGCTGATGCTTGAAGTGTCATTTGTCTGAAAAACCATCTGAGAATGAAGCGATAGATACTCGCCAAGCGGTGCAGTGTATAAATAACTTCTCCCAGCATTGAGCGAGTTGACATGATAACCTTGCAAATAAGAGAGTGAAATATTGATCTGCCAGACAGAATCATCTGAACCTGCAATGGCAGAGTAAATAAAACGGACACGATGAAAATCCTGATTGTTCAAACCGCTTCCGGTAAGATATGCTGTATCGCCTTCATATTGAGAATTGCCATAGAACATAAGATTAAATAAATCCTTTCGATATTGAATCACTGAGATGGATTCATCGCTCAATTCCAATCCAAGCCAGTGCGATTTTTTTTTAAAACAAATTCCTGCACCATACCTGTAACCAGCTTCAACAAAATTTATATGATGTTTTGAAAATCCTACATTGCTTTTAGCAACCGAATCAATGAAAGAGCTGCTCAGAATTTTTTTTGAAAAATCAAAAGGAAGATTGCTTCCATTCAGATATGCGCCGCCGGAAGAAAATACAATTGTAGATGTATTTATTTTATCTGCGCGAAAATGATTACTGAAACCGCTCCACCACAACCCATCAAATGGCGATGACATAAGATGCACTGAAGTATCAGGCGGTGGCGCAACACTTGTTGAGAAACAGGAGTTAACGAAAGAAACAGAAAAAATAATTGTAAAAAGGCAGGATGAATAAAATTGAAATATTGAACGGAGAATCATCTTTTAATTTCCAATAAGGTAAGTAAATTTTCCTGTCAGTTTAACATTCAAATGATAGGTAGAATAAATCCGTGTGTAATCTCCGCAAGATACTGGTTGCCTGGTGTCGAACACCGCTTTCACAACCGCAGTTTTTGCATTTCGAATTTTTTCCATCTTTATATCGTCAGCCACAGCCTCAATTGTTGAACGCAACGGGGCTTGCACTTTGCAATTTGTTGTATTAACGGGAGCAGCATTAATTAGATGCGGGCTTTCCATGAGTGAATCAAGAAAACCACCCCACTCATCATATAAATAAAGTTGCAGGTTGGCTTGCAATGGAAAACCATTGTCGGCTATAATAGTGATTATACCATTTTTAATTGCATCAGCTCCTTGTTCACTTGCCTTGGACAGGTCAAAAGAAACTGTATCTGCAAACACTAATGCATTCGCCTGAACTGACAGCGGCATATTCACATTCAGATTTACATTTAATGGTGAATCATAGAATCCGAAATCATTATAGTTGCTTACATTTCCATTAGGATTTACAAATAGATCCAGCTTGTACTTCATTCTATCAGGCAAACATTCGATCATATTTTTTATGTTGCTGTTGGAAGTGTTCAAAGCAAAAAGAGAATGTGTAGTCGTAAGCGGTGGATTGGTTGCTCTTGCAATATTTTGTGGCGAATTAATAATGCTGTTTGACAGGGAAATATTTTGTCCGCTCTTAGAGTTGACAGCAGTTAATTCATATAGATTTAGTCGGGCATCAACTCCCACCCCATTTTCAATTTCAATTCCAACACTTACATCTTCAAGTCCAATACTTCCACTTTGAATATTTTTAAAAAGATTAAATGAAGTTTCATCGGGACCAAGCGTAAGAATTTGTTGCCCCAGATAGCCTTCGATATATTCAGGAACCACATCTACCAGGCGATAGTCAATATACATGCTGTCTGCTGAAGAAATGGTTTGAACCAGTCCGGTCGAATCAATTCGGGCCTTTATATGATTTACGAATGAATTGTAAGTGTTATGGTTTATACCTGATAAATCAAGAGTGTAGCCGGCTAAATCATATTCGCGGTAGAGTGAACTTAAACCACCTTGTGGCGCGGCCGGAAGATCAGAAGAATCAATTATGGCAGTTCCCCATTGGTCAGTAGTTCCTGGAAATCCATATTGAAAATGCACTAATTGTTTCACTGCACTATGAATAGTTAGTTCAAGTTTTCCGCTTTTCACTTTTGCAAATTTCAATTTTGCACCGCCGCTTAAATTGTATACGGTTTCCTGTTCCTGATCAATAATATTTTGCGAAGGAAAAATAGCAGTAGCCGAAGTAACAATCATATCGCGCGCCTGCATTGTTATCTGCAATGCATCTGTTGTATCAATTGTCACAGTTCCTGCACTTCCAGGGCTATCGAGATCAATAATTTTGAAAACCAAAGTACCCTCAACCGTTTTGCCACTTAGGTTCACACTCTTGGTCGAAGTTGTTCCTGATGCAAGGTTTGTAAAAGTTGTATCAGCAACAATTGCTTGGCTAGCTTGATTCTTAATTTGAAATTCAATATTACTAATGTCAATTGGGAAACCGTTATACACTGTAATATCCAGCCAGCCTGACTGAACATCTGCACTTTGAAAAAATTGTGTGGCATCTACATTATTATCTCCGGTCGACTGATTTACAATTGGTGGAATGGTTGCCTGCTGTCCATTATTGGCAATAATGAATGCGCCCTGCGCACCCATCTGAGATGCTGCCTGTCCAAGTGAAAGATTGTATTGAATCACTTTATCCGTCAGCGCTAAAGCTGAAAGGTTATAGTTACCTTTTACAGCAGTATCCGGAATTTGAAAAGCCCCGTCACCAGGTTTTAAACTATAAATGGTACTCTCATAGACCAACTGCAAACTGCTGTCATTATTGGTTTTTATCAAAGTGTCACCTACAATATTTCCAAGTGACAAATCGCTTTTTGCAATTGGAATTAAAAGCAAAGTTTCCCAGGATGGTTTTGGTTGAAGTTCTTTCTTACAAGAAAAAAAGAAACTAACCGCCGCAGCAATTATCAGTAATATGAACCTAGAAAATATTTTCATGAA
>DMRR01000124.1 GCA_003455275.1 Bacteroidota bacterium
GCCTGATCGAGCGTGAGGGAATAATCACCATCATAAAATGCATTGCTGAAATGTGCATTTTCACCCAAACTGTAACGAACAAATTTGTCGAGGTTGGTGTAAGTGAAATTCATTTCCTTCGACTTGTCCCAGTGCTGACCATCTTTTTCGCTAACGCTGCTGCCACGCCATTTACCATCGGCTTCTTCAACCACTACTTTTTGTTTTGCTTTGGTTTCAGGGATGAGAACTTCTTCTGTTTGCTGGCTCATGATTTTTCAGGTTGTGGTTTTGATTGGAAATGAACTTAAACTCTTTTTTTAATAATGAAAAAAAACTGTTTGGTTACAATGATCCTGTCCTTCCTCCATCCACAGGAATATTAATTCCAGTAATGTAAGATGCAGCCGGTGAAGCCAGGAAAGCCGCTGCCGCTGCAACTTCAGAAGGAGTTGCAAAGCGAGCCATTGGAATTTCATTCAGCATTTCTTCTTCAATCTTTTCTGCTGAAGTTTTTAATTGCGCTGCACGATTTCGAATTATTTCCTCCAGGCGCTCAGTCTTTGTAGCTCCTGGCAAAATATTATTAACTGTGATTCCTAATGGTGCCAATTCATTTGAAAAAGTTTTCGACCAATTAGCCACTGCCGCGCGAATGGTATTAGAAACACCTAATCCTTTTATTGGAATTTTTACAGATGTAGAAATCACATTGATGATGCGTCCGTAATTATTTTTTTTCATCCCGGGAATGAGTGCCTGCGCCAGAATGTGATTGCACAAAAGATGATTTTGAAACGCAGTGATGAATTGCTCTTCTTTCGCATCAAAAATATTTCCGGCTGGCGGCCCGCCGGTGTTGTTTACCAAAATGTGATAGTCAATATTCTTCAAATGATATTGAATAATTTCTTTCAGCTCGGCAGGCTTGCTGAAATCACAAATCAAGATATCGTGATTCTGTCCAAGAGAAGCATCAAGTTCTTTCTTCGTCTCGGCGAGTTTGTCTTTGTTGCGTGCAACGAGTGTAACATTAGCTCCTTGCTGAGCAAAAGCAATCGCAATTGCTTTCCCGATTCCCTTGCTGCTTCCGCACACGAGAGCATTTTTTCCTTTAAGTGAAAAGTTCATGAGGCGAAAATGAAGATTGAAAAATTGAAATTCATGAATGCTTCATATTGATTTTTATTCATAAATATTTTTCCGATGCCCGACAGCAATTATTTCTACAAGCAAAATTCTGTCAGTGATTTCATAAATGATTCTAAAATCACCTTTTCTGATTCTGTAACCGTTTCTTCCCTTTAATTTTTTGCAACCGAATGGTCTCGGATTATTACTCAGTTTAGAAATGGTTTCAATAAGAATCATTGAAACATTTTCCGGCAATTTGTCTAACTGATGCTGCGCAGTTGAAGTGATGAAAATTTTATAGACAGGCATCACTTCTTTGTGTTTCTCTTTTTCAGATATTCATCAAAAGGAATACTCTTTTCATTCCTGCTTTTCACTTCATCATACATTCTAATGTCTTCAAGTTCTTCAAGTTCATCCAATATTTTTTTGTAGTCCTTCATAGAAATGATTACAGATTGCTTGTTGCCCTTGCCGTCAGTTATGAATTGTGTGCTTATTGTTCTCATTAAGAAATTGATTTGCCTTACGAAAGTAAATTGTTCGCATCAATAATTTTTGCTTTCTGCCTGAACATTTATACTTTGCTGAAAATTTTTTCTCATGCCAATTCAAAGAGCTTTCAATTTCAAGAAATGGATAGATGATAACCGTCACTTGCTGAAACCACCGGTTGGAAATAAAGTGGTGTATAAAGATGCCGACTTCATTATCATGGTAGTCGGCGGACCTAACTCACGCAAGGATTATCACTTCAATGAAGGAGAAGAATTCTATTATCAGCTCGAAGGAAATATTGTGGTAGGAATTCAGGAAGAAGGAAAAGCAGTGGATATTCCGATTAATGAAGGAGAAATTTTTATGCTTCCTCCACGAACACCGCATCAGCCGCGACGCGGACCAAACACAATAGGTTTAGTGATTGAACACAAGAAACACAATCATGAAAAAGACGGACTGCTTTGGTTTTGCGAAAACTGCAACAACAAGCTCTATGAAGAATATTTTGAACTGAAAGATATTGAAAAAGATTTCGGCGGAGTATTCGATCGCTATTACGGTAGCATTGATTTACGAACCTGCAAGAACTGTGGGCATGTAATGGAACCACCGAAAAAATTGGTGTAGAATTTCTCTCTTAAATATTTTTTTATCGTGTGCAACTTTTCAGCAATGCTTCAGGTCTGTGTAACTGAATTCCATTGAGCAAGTGTATTTCATCAAGACGCCCACTCTCCTTAAAAACATTTTTCCACAGCAGGTATGGAGCATTCCGGTTCCTGATAAATCTGTGTTTCTGACTTTTGATGACGGCCCCACACCAGGAGTTACAGAATGGGTGCTTGACACCTTGAAAAAATTTGGAGCAAAAGCAACTTTCTTTCTTGTTGGAAATAATGCGAAGAACAATCCCGAACTGGTGGAGCGAATTGTGAGCGAAGGCCATTCTATTGGCAATCACACTTTCAATCACCTGAATGGCTGGCGCACTCCGCTCTCCACTTACTCAAAAAGTGCATTGAAGTGTGGTGAAGTTGTTCCCGGAAATTTATTCCGCCCGCCGTATGGTCGCATTACCCGTGCACAAACCCGTCGCCTTGGCAATCGTTTTAAAATAATTATGTGGGATGTGCTAAGCGGCGATTTTGATACTGAACTTCCGAAACAAAAAGTGGTGAAGAATGTGCTGAACAACACTGAATCAGGCAGCATCGTTGTGTTTCATGATAGTGCAAAAGCTGAACCGCGATTGAAGTATGCACTGCCGCGAGTGCTCAATTATCTGAAAGACGAAGGCTATTCTTTCAAGCCGATAGAGCTGAAATAAATTTTCTCAGAAACGAAATCAGTTTATAAGTAATAAAAATTATCATGCTGATTTTATTGTTTAATAATTCTTTTCACTTGCGTTCCTGATTCAGATTTTATCTGAATGAAGTAAATCCCTGCTCCATAATTTGAAATATCAATTTCATTTTCATCAGATGAATTTGAAATTTCTTTTCTCAAAATTTCTTTCCCGAAAATATCGTTCAGCACAACAGATATTTTTTCGTGTTGAGAATTTTCGATAGAGAAATAAATTTTATCTGTTGTCGGATTGGGAAAAATTTTCCAATCAGATGCTAAAGAAGAAGCATTTTCAATTTTTGAAGATGAAAGAGTAGTGAAATACTTTGCGCCGGTAAATGCTGAAAAATCATTTGCGACAGAATCACATATTGATTTTATTGTCCATTGATAGGTGGTGTTTGGAGAAAGATTTGTCAAAGTATATTGATTCAGATTTCCGCTCACAGTTACCAAATGCCATGTTCCGCCGGAAACTCTCCATCGGAGAATAAATTTCTCAGCGCTGCCACTCCAATTCAGAATTGCTGAAGTTCCTGTAATAGTTGAAGCTATGGTGTTGGTTGCGGGTACGCATGTATTCAGTGTATTGAAGTATATGGAACTGCTGAATCCGGACGAGTCTGTTTTACTGCTGTTGCAATAACTCATCATCTGCACTTCATAAGTTTTACCTGGAGCAAGGTTGGAATAAGTTTTAGAAAAAGTAGCAGCATTTACTTCAACATACTTCCAGTTAGGTTCAGTAGTTGCCTTTCTCCTCAACTTATAAATTGCTGCGCAATTATTCGCACTCCAATTCACGGTTGCTGAAGAAGAATTAATATTTGAGATTGTAATTCCGATCACACCTGAACATGCAGGTGCTGTAACTGCGGTGCTCTTGTATGAACTGCATCCAAGTGAATTAGTAACAGTCACAGAATAATTTCCGCCCATCACATTTAATAGATCCTGTGATGAATTTCCATTTGACCACAAGTAAGTTAATGTTTGTCCCGAAGGTGTAATGGTGATATCAATTGTTCCATCACTTGATGAAGGGCATGATGTAGGAACAGTGCTTACACTGATAACTGGTTTTGTATTCATGATTATCACTTTCGTGGCAGACCCATTACATCCGTTATTACTTCCAATGATTGTGTAAGTAGTATTAACTGTTGGTGATGCTAGTACTGTTGCCCCGCTTGATTGATTCAATGAAGAAGAAGGTGACCATGAATAGGTAGTAGCTCCGCTTGCAGTGAGGTTTGTACTGCTTCCGCTGCAAATAGAACTGGCTCCGCTTACATTCACTATTGGAATTGAATTGACAAATACAAAAGTTGTTGCGCTCTTCGTGCACCCATTTGTTGTTCCTGTAACAGTGTATGCCTGATTGCTTGTTGGATTTGCATTAACGCTTGCGCCGGTAGTTAAATTCAGTGCAATGCTTGGCGACCAGGTGTAAGTTGTTGCTCCGCCTGCATTAAGTGTTGTTGATGAACCTGAGCAAATTGTTGCATTCGCACTCACAGTAACATTTGGTTGCGGATTAACAGTGATAGGTTGTGTTGCAGAACTTCCGCTGTATGTATAGGTGATGTTGAAAGTTCCTGCGCCCGAAACTGCCGGATTAAATGTTCCATTCGAAACTCCAGTTCCGCTGTAAGTGCCTCCTGCCGGGCTTCCTCCGGTGAGGGTGAATGCTGAAGCATTTGAGCAAACAGGATTGAACGGATTGAGTGTAACAGTGACTCCTGTTTTTGTGATCGTCCACGATGCCGTGTATTGCGGCATTGTCTTTTTCGACAGAGAAGTTGTGTCGCTCACCGTAAGAACGAGAGTGTGTGTGCCTGTGGTGAGTGAAGTTCCATCAACCGTAAAAGTTGATGTGTTGATTCCTCCAATGTTGTTATCAAGTTTCCAAAGAACCAAAAGTGAATTAGGTGTCGGCGCTACTACGGTTGAATTGAATGTTTGCGACTGACCATTTCCCAATGTGATTCCGGTTGAAGTAGAAGGAGAAACTGATTCAATCAGATTCACTCCATTGTTAATGCAATAAATTAATTCTTGCGCACATACTTCGCAGAATGGATTGTTCAGCTGATTCATTTTGCAATTGCACTTGGGTCGGTACCAGGTGGTATTGCAGTAATTTGCGCCGAGGTAAAGCCCGATTGAAGAACAGTTTGTTCCGGGAGGAGTTGGGATTGGAATTCCATTCGGAAACCAACTCTTCCATTTTACCAACGAAGCATTTGTTTCGGTTGTGCAATTTGGTTTTTCAGTTCCACCGCAACTTGTTCCTCCGTACTCATCACCTAATGCTGCAAATGAATGACCGAGTTCATGAATCATAATCTCAGCACTGTTTGCCTCAACTGAGCATGTAGGATAAATTCCGCCGGAACCTCCATAGTACGGTGAGTTCACAACGATCATTCCTTTATCAAAAAAAGGAGTATACGAGTTCAGAATGCTGGTGATATTGGTTGTATTGGTGCAATAAAGCAATCGGTGAATTCCTCCATAGTCGAATGTTGCGCCAAGTGCAGTATTCACTGTTGTGGCAGGAACCTGAGGATTTGCCGAAGCACAATCAGAAGCGGTGTGTGGATGATCAGCCCCGCTCTCCGCTGATACCACATGAATTGCATACACATTGAAAAAATTCTGGTAGCGATTAAACGGTGCAGTGATGAAAAGTTTGTTTACGATTGTCAGTACATCAGAATTGAATTGTGATTGCTGAGATGAAGTGTATCCATCTCCAAGAAAAACCAGATTGATTCGGTTGTTCTTATTTCCATGGTTAATCAGGGTGTCAACGCCGACAACAATCTGAGCCGAAGTTTTTTCCGAACTCAGAGCCTGAGAAATCAAGGCGAACAAAAAAAGTTTTTGTAATATTTTCTTCATCTAAGAATGAAAGATGCGAGTAGTGTTTGTTGATTATTCTCATTCAGTTGATAGACCTCAACTTTCTGAGCTGAATTATTGTAAGAAAGCCGAACTATGAAATCGTTTTGATCTTTCGAAACTTTTAACTGACTAATTGAACCATCAGCTGAAGGAATTTCAAGTGTTTCAGTAAGAGGTGAAGCTATGATCTGCTGAGAAATAATTTCACCGGTTTGACTCTTTACCACTGCCAGCAAATCGCCTGAACTCATTTTCTGTTCAGCAGCAAATTGCTTGTTCCGGTAGTTGATTATTTCAAAGCCTTTTAATTCTAATTCGCGATCAGAAGTAGTTTTCTGAAGATGAAAATTCAGTAAAATAGATTTATCCTTAGCTGAAGTTGAATTCTGGCAAAAGGATTTTTCTCTTGAAAAAAATAAAAGAGAAAGAATAAATAATAAGCGTACAATCCCACGCATGGTGGCGAAAAATTTGAAATTGATACGCTATGATTCAAATCTTGTTTCGCAGAAAAAGATTTGATTTTCACTCTGAAAATATGTGCTCAGAAATAAGTCGACATCCCAAAAATAAATCCGGAATCTAATCCCATATCATTTCCAAGTATGTCGCGCTGAGATTTTAAAAGATAATTCAGCTTGAGAACAGAATTTTGGCTTGCCCGGAAATTTAGCCCACCAGTTATACTCCACATATCATCAAATATATTGTCTCCTGTTTCGCGGAAGACACCAACATTTCGATCTAAATACTCAAACCTGGCAGCTAGAACGATCGACGAGTTTTCAATTCTGAATATTTTACCTGAATAAATTGGTTGAGCAATATCCAGAAACCCGCCATATTGTTGAGATCCATAAACCTGCGTGTATGTTGATGGAACCTGAACAAAAACAAAAGCAAACTCTCCTGTAATTTTTGTTTTGAGTTTATGAATTTCATTGGAGTAATCCATGGCTGCTACATCTAAACGGCGCGGTGCGTCAAGTTGTAATCCCTGAATTTGAAAAGTATTGTATACACCCTCCCCTCCAACTTAACCCAAGCTCACCTGCATTTTTTTGCCTTACAGAAAATTTTCCATTCATCATCATTTGTCCGTTGGTTTCTTTCATAGGCAACATTCCATTTTCAACAGAGGCGCTTAGCAAAGTGTGCCTGCTTTCATTATCGATAATTGCGTAACTGAATCCATTGGTGATATACGCTTCATATCCGATTGCCCAATTATTTATTTTCTTCAAACCATAGAATCCAAAACCTGCACTGCTGAATGTAGAGGGCAATATTTCAGTTGATGAAAACGGTCGATCAGTAAATTCATATAAAGGTCCGTCATGAACCTGATTAAATATTCCGATTGGATTTATAATTACACCGCCCCGCAGATTAAACAATGAACAAAACCTGAAATCAACAGCGGAACAATTAAGATTGATTTGTTTGCCTCCATCAATAAATTCCCCTTCTATCAAAAACCTAATTTTATCTGACACCTTCGTGCGCAAGAAAAAAGAGATTCGCTGGAGATTGAATTCCATTGGTTCGGGCTGTCCGTCAGCAAAAAATTTTTCTGCCTTCATTTCTGAATACCCCCCGATTGCGGTGTGATTTCCTGATGAATGAAATGCAGGCCGGTTATAAACTGTTTCCATATTAAGTCCGGTTGAATCAGCGGACTGAGCGGCAGCTAAATCAGTAAATGAAAAAACGACCGCATGGAGAAAGAATAGCCGAAGAAATTTTAGCATGAAATTTAATTGGAGCCAATCAATAATTCAGAGATAAAAAAAAGAAGAAGTATTGTTCAGGTAAATGAGTTTATTAAGCGCTGAATAAATTTTTGTTCAGAAAACAAATCATAAAATCATTTGTTCCAGTTTATTTTTTCTTGACCCTTTAAACAAAAACGAATATCCAGTGAATTTTTTTTTCAGAAAATATTTTTTTGCTTCTTCAACATCCTGAAAAAATTTTACCTCTTTGTTTTTAAGCTGACTCGATGTTTTAGCAATGGAAAACTCTTTGCCAACTAACCAAATTTCTTTAAATTCAATTGAGGAACACAAATCCAAAATCAGTTGATGTTCTTCCAGTGAATATTTTCCAAGTTCTGCCATTTCTCCTAGCACAGCAATTTTATTTTCAAGCGGTAATAATGAAAAATTTTCAAGAGCGAGTTTCATGCTACTTGGATTTGCGTTGTAAGCATCCAAAATAAAATTGTTTCCATCCTTCTCTAAAAATTGAGAACGATTATTTGCCGGCCGATAATTTTCAATAGCGAATTTTATTTTCGAAACACTCACCTTGAAATAATAACCAATTGCTGAAGCGGCAAGAATATTTTCGAGATTATAGTCTCCTGTCAGTTGGGTTTGAACTTCGGCTGTCTCATTATTTTCAAACAATAATTTTACTTGTAACAAAGGAAAAGACTTGATGATTTGAGCACTGACAATTGAATTCTTATGCGCGCCATAAATGATCCGGTTCATAGTCTGTGAATTAACCATTAAATCCTCTTGAACCGATGAAACAAATGCCTTCGCATTTTTCCTTTTTAAGTATTCATATACTTCGCCGTTTCCTTTCCTCACACCCTCTAATCCTCCATAACCTTCCAGGTGATCCTTCCCATTGTTAGTGATAATTCCATAATCCGGTTCAGATAATTCACAGAGAAACTTATTTTCTCCCAGATGATTTGCACCTAGTTCAATAACCAGCATTTGCGTTTCAGCTGGAACAGAAAGTAAGGTGATTGGAACTCCAATATGATTGTTAAAATTTCCCGGAGTCGAATAAGTTTTAAATGAAGTGGAAAGAACGGCAGATGCCAGTTCTTTCGTAGTTGTTTTTCCATTACTTCCTGTAATTGCAATTACAGGAAACAAAAAATTTTTTCTATGATGAAGTGCAAGCTGCTGAAGTGTTTGCAAAACATCTTTCACCAGAATAGTTTTTTCAGGAATAAAAAATTCTTTTTCATCAATTACACAATAAGAAGCTCCTGATTCAATGGCTTGCTTTACCAGAAAGTTAGCATTGAAGTTTGGTCCTTTAAGTGCAAAAAACAAATTACCTTTTTGAATTTTTCGTGTGTCTGTTGAAACACCTGTTGACCCTTTAAAAATGTTATAAAGCTGACTGATATCCATTGTCAGGGACTAAAAATAAAAGTCCCCCGAATTTCTTCGGAGGACTCTCAAATTTGTTTTCAACTATGATTAGTAGTAAGTCTTATCCTTTTTAGTGTCCTTACCATTTTTAGTTTTAGGATCAATTTTCTTTTGTCCCTTAACTTTAAAGTATCCGCCGGCTTTCATTTCATTGCTAACTGGTCCTCCAAGTCGAGCCATTGCACATCTGAAACCTAATGTGGCCAAATCCTGATTTTCATCTAAGAACCTGCGAGTTCCGGGGCTCATCCAATAAGCGCGGTCAGCCCAGCTTGCTCCTTTATAAACTCTTGCTTTGTTATTAATGAGAGATGAAACTCCATACTGATAACCATCCCATGACAAGGTATCGCCATCCAGATAATCAATCACATTTGACTTTTTATAATTCAAGCGATTAATATTTTCAGATTCAGTAACCGGAATTTGCACAACACGGCCTAATGAATCTTTATCAACATGAGCATAATCTTCATCAAGGCTATCTTTAAAAAATACATTACCTCTGAATGTGTTGAAGTCTTGTTCATCATAGGGCGTCATTGGTCGGTAAACATCCATTACCCATTCGCTTACATTGCCTGCCATGTTAAAGAGTCCATAATCATTCGGCATATAAGACCATACCGGAGCAGTGATATCAGCATTATCATTTAAACCACCAGCTATACCCATGTTATCACCTCTGTCGCGCTTGTAGTTAGCAAGAAAATCTCCTTGCCATGTGCCATGTTTTGAATCGCGAAGAACATCGTTGTTCCAAGGATAAATTTTTCTATCTGTTTGGGTTTCTTCTCCAGTGTAAATATTATTTCCTATTAAACTAAGTGCGGCATATTCCCATTCAGCTTCGGTTGGTAATCTATATTCTGGTAACAGAATTCCATCTTCAACTCTCACCTTTCTTCTTGGGCTGCTTCCCTGTGGGTCATAACTCTTAACTCCTTTTTTAGGTAATCCTTCGTACTGGCCAATCAGATATGCGCCCGTATTGAAGTTATCCTGTCCAACTTGCTGACCTCCGCCTTTCAAAATTCCTTCACGAATCATTATCATTTCATTTACTCGGTCTGTTCTCCATTTGCAGAATTCATTTGCCTGAACCCAGGTAACACCCACAACCGGATAAAAGTCATATGCAGGGTAACGGAAATAATATTCAACATATGGTTCGTTATAGGCCAGTTCTCTTCTCCATGATAAACTATCTGGAAGAGCATTACGATAAACTTCAGGAAAATCTGCACCGAAAACCCTGTTTACCCAGTAAAGATATTCACGATAGTGGGCATTAGCTACCTCTGTTTCATCAAGATAAAATGAAGCGACAGACACAGATCGTGGAAAATTATCGTTACTGTAATTAACATTCTGTTCTGTTTGTCCCATTGTGAAACGGCCGCCTTGAACCAATACCAGATTAGGGCCGGTTTCTTGTCCTTTAAACTTCAGAGAAACCTGGAAGCCACCCCATTTTTTGTCATTATAGTTCCATCCTGTAACAGAAGATTTATCCTTCTTGCAGGATGCAAGTACAAACACAGAGGCTGCCAATATGAGAGAAATCTTTTTAAGCATTGCTTTTAGATTTATTGTGAAATTGGATTAACGCAAATTTATTCAAACTATTGTATCGTCAAAGAATTGAAGGACATTCAGTGTATCTTTTCAATCGTCTTATTTTTTCGGCATTTTTCTGATCCGCAAGATTAATTGATATTGAAATCTCATGTGCGCCACCAGTTTTAGATTTTAGGTCAGAAGAAGTTTCATCATAACTGTAGGCTACTTTAAACACGCCCTTCTTGATTCCCAAAATAAAAATGAAGGCATCTGGATTAGAGAAATCGTGGCGATAATTTAATCCTCCGATTAAAACTCCCCTTCCGGACATTACTCCAACATTTAATTGATGAAATCTTCCCTGCATCGCATACATGGCATTCGGTGTAAAAAAAGATTTAGATCGCCTGTTCTTTTTAAACTCATATCCGAAATGAAAAGCAAACCTGACAGGTAAATGCCCGTCATCTGTACTATAAAATGAGAGGGCAGGCTGAGTAATATGCTTCACTCCGCCACCTATAAAAAGTTTTTTGCTATATAATAAAAAACCTGCGCCAAAATCGGAGTAACTCTTTGTCAGAGTTGATGGCACAAGTTCTCCTGTTGGAATCGAAACTGTTACGGTTCCAGGATCAATCATATCTCCGAAAATCAATTTATTAAAATCTATCTTAATCTGTGAGTAGGAAGCACTAAGTCCTATGCGAACTGCAGTCTCGTTGTCCATTTTGAACTGATAAGCATAGCTACCTGTAAATTGTAACTGAGAATATAATCCATTTGCCTGTACATCATTGAAAGCTGATAAACCAACACCTCCATTTATTTTGTCGATATCCTGATCAAAAGAAACATGATAACTGATAAAAGCTTTATCAAGCGCAGGCCATTCATTCCTATAATTTATCATGAATCGCGGACCAATTGCAACTCCAGTAAAGGCAGGATTCAAATACAAAGGAGCATTTAGAAACTGAGTAAACTCAGCATCCTGCGCTTTGATTGATCCACTATAAATGAGAGATAGAATCAAGAGGTAAAGGTGCTTTGTGTGGTTCAAGCGAATGAGGAAAATTTATTTTGATACAACGCAATATTGATTGTTTAATTGCGTTGTGCAACAATAATCTTCTTTTCGCAAGACGGTTTATACTTTTAAACATTGAATTTTGTTTCATGAAAGTCAAACTTTTTTTTCTTTCGTTAGTTTTTTCCGGAATTTATTATTCAGGAGCATTCGCTCAAGCTTTGATTTCGTCGGTTATCCAACCGGATTGGAGTTTGGATTTAAGTGATGTTGTATTTCCCGATGCTCAGCAAAGAAAAACGCTAGACTTCACCGGTGCTGAATTTGATTTTTCAAGATTCGGAAGTATTCCGGTGTACACCACAACTATAAATGTTCCTGTAAATTCACTTCCGATAATAGAATTAGTGAATCCGGTTTATAAATCTGTAGAATTGAATGACGAATTTATTTTCCCTTCAGACCTTCATATTGATTACACAATTGCATATGAAAAAGGTAAAAGAGTTGCCGACATTTATGTTCCGGCGCTGAAAAAAAATAAGTCAACAGGCGAAATAGAAAAACTTCTCTCATTTCAATTGTCATATTCGTTTGTCTCCGACAATTCCAATTTGCCTGAAAAAGATTTTCAAAAAAGTTATGCTACTAATTCGGTTCTCTCATCCGGAACTTGGTATAAAATAGCTGTATCTACTGATGGCGTTTATAAGATTGACAAAAATTTTTTGACCTCGCTTGGTATCAATACAAATCAGATTAATCCAAAAAGAATAAGAATTTTTTCAGCCGGAGCAGGCATGCTGCCCGAACCAAACAGCAGCCCAAGAGTAGACGACCTTTCAGAGGTTTCAATAATGGTAAGCGGCGAAAGTGATGGCCAGTTTGACGATAATGATTTTGTTCTTTTTTACGGTCAAGGACCACATCGCTGGATGCTTGATACTTCAAAAAATATTTTCATTCATAACCAAAATATTTATTCTGATTACACTTATTATTTTTTAAACATTGGATCGATTGCCGGTAAGAGAGTCCAAACAGTTAATGGTGATGACTTACTTCCAAATCAAACTTTCACCGCGTTTGATGACTATGCTTTTCATGAAGCTGATACCGCCAATCTTTTAAAGAGCGGACGAGACTGGTATGGCGAATCTTTCAAATACATTCTAACGCAAAATTTTGGTTTCAACTTTCCTAACATGCTTAGCCAAACTTCAGGCAAAATCAGAATGGCAGTTGCTTCTCACACTATTACAGGCCAAGGGTCGCGGTATTTCTCAACTTCAATCAATGGAGCGTCTGTTCCGGATATTACAATTGGAGAAACATGTGCAGATTATACCTGTCCTGCTGCTGATAGTGCTGTCCGGGTTTTTTCATTCGTTCCGAACTCTTCGAGTGCAATAAACATAATCCTGAATTATAGCAGCAATGCGAATGATGCGAGCGGCTGGTTGAATTACATTGAGATTAATGTGAAGCGCGCACTCACCATGGCTGGAAATGAAATGCCGTTCAGAGTTATTTCTTCGATCGGTTCAGGTAATGTTTCACAATACAAGATCCAATCTTCATCAGATATTTTAGTCTGGAATGTAACTGATCCTTTCAAACCCAAACAAATCAATTTGGTTGATTTGGGAAATGGATATTCATTCATCCAAAAATCTGATGTATTGAATGAATATATTTCGTTCACCGGAAGCAGTTTCCCGCCTCCTGTTTCATTTGGGAAAGTAAAGAATCAGAATCTGCATGGTTCTTCGGAAACAGATTTGATTATAGTTACTCCCTCGAAATTAAAATCCAGTGCGGATGAGTTAGCTGAATTACACAGATCCTCTGATAATATGAAAGTAAAAGTTTTTACCACCGAACAGATATATAATGAATTTGGTGGTGGAAGCCCTGACCCAACTGCGATTCGTGACTTTGTAAAAATGTTTTATGACAGAGCAAATGGTGACACCATGCTGATGCCGAAATATCTTTTACTTTTTGGTGATGCATCATTCGACTACAAGAACCGTGAAAGCGACAACACGAATCTTGTCCCAACATTTGAAAGCTATGAATCTCTTAGTACAGTTACTTCCTACAACACAGATGACTACTTCGGATTTCTAGATAACAACGAAGGCGGAAACATGAACACTCTTTCTATTAAAATGGATATTGCTGTGGGCCGCCTGCCTGTGAAAAATGAAACCGAGGCTGAAGATGTAATTAACAAAATCAAGATTTATAAATCATCAAGTTCATTAGGATCATGGAGAAATTTGGTGACATTTTCAGCAGATGATGGCGACAGTGACACGCATATAAACGATTGTGAAGAAATTGCAAATTATGTATCGCTGCACTACCCGCTTTTTAATATTGATAAAATTTATCTTGATGCTTACCGCCAGATTTCGACTCCGGGAGGTGAACGATATCCTGATGTAAACACTGCAATCAACAATCGTATTTACGAGGGGACTTTGATCTTTAATTACCTTGGCCATGGCGGCGCCACTGGCCTTGCACATGAACGCATATTAAGCAACGAAGATTTTGACAGTTGGACCAACATCTGTAAACTTCCATTATTTATAACTGCTACCTGTGACTTCAGTGGATTTGACAATCCGGAAATTGTTTCGGCTGGCGAACACCTCATGCTAAATCCAAACGGTGGAGCTATAGGCCTGGTAACTACAGTTCGACTTGTTTATTCATTCGCCAATAAAGATTTGAATCTAAATTTCATGAAACAGGTTTTTGAAACAAAAAATGGAAATCCAATTTCAATGGGTGAAGCATTACGCCGCGGAAAGAACAATGTCACCAGTGATGCAATCAATAATCGCAAATTCACTTTGATTGGCGATCCCGCTATCTCTCTTATAAATTCTTCTAATCAAGTTTTGACTTCAACAATAAAATCTCAGCCCCTCAATTCAACTCCAGATACTTTAAAAGCTTTGGAAAAAATTACCGTGACTGGTTATGTTGCCGATGTAAACGGAAATAAAATCACTGATTACAATGGAATAATTTATCCAACTGTATATGATAAGTCTGTTACTTATAAAACGCTTTCAAACAATCCAGGTGAGAGCCCGGTAAAAAATTTCTCTCTAAGAAAAAACCTAATCTACAATGGGAAAGCAAGCGTTACAAATGGAGATTTCAGTTTCACATTTGTAGTTCCAAAGGATATCAATTATCAATTTGGTTTTGGCAAATTCAGTTACTATGCACAGAATGGAATATCATCAGCCAGCGGGTACTTTGATTCGGTAATTGTTGGAGGCACTGCAGCAGGTTTTGTTTCGGACAACAGCGGACCACAAATTCAAATTTATATGAACGATGAAAAATTTGTTTTTGGAGGGATGACTGATGAAAGCCCGATGCTATATGTGAAACTGAAAGATGAAAATGGAATCAACACCGTAGGAAATGGAATTGGTCACGACCTCACCGGAATGCTTGATGAAAATTCACAATCATCATTTGTGATGAATGATTTCTACGAAGCAAACCTGGATGACTACCAATCTGGTGTAGTAAAATATCCGCTAAAGAATATTTCTGCCGGAAGGCACAGCGTAACTGTAAAAGCCTGGGATGTTTATAATAACTCATCAGATGCTTACACTGAATTTGTGGTGGCTACTTCTGAGTCGATGGCACTAAGCCATGTGTTAAATTTTCCAAACCCATTTACATCGCAAACTGAATTTATGTTTGAAAACAACATTGCTTCAGGAACTCTGAAAGTAAAGATTGAAATATATTCGGTTAGCGGGAAACTGGTGAAGACAATAATGACAGAAATCAACCAAAGCGGTTCAGCCGGATGCGATGTTTGCACCGGGGTAACCAATTCCGGTTCATTTCGTGTAAATGGAATTATGTGGGACGGAAATGATGATTATGGAGACCCTTTGGCGAAAGGAGTTTATGTTTATAGAGTCAGCGTAAAAAGTGATGATGGTCTTTCCGCCACTGCCTTTGAAAAATTAGTCCTTTTAAAATAG
>DMRR01000039.1 GCA_003455275.1 Bacteroidota bacterium
GTTCCAACGGTAGCATCAAAAATTATTCTGCTCACATAAATTTCTGACGATTGCGAATAAGTATTTACTACAATGGGTGGCGATGGAGCTGATGAACTGAACCATATTCCAAGCGTGTTGAGCGCGGGAGTAGCATTAAGCACATTGGCTATTTGCGCCTCTGAAAGTGATTGCCCTGCAAGATTGATAAAAACAGTAACACCATTAGTGAGCAGCACTGTAATTCCTGAAGTAAAAGTATAGGGCGCTGAGAATGCCAGCGAAGCAGAAACAAATGTGCAGTTATTTCCCATTGACGGAGAGCCGGGCGTGTAAAATAACCTCTTCTTCATAGTGAACGAAGATGTGTTATTTAGTATAAATGACTGCCAGCCGAATTGATACATCTGACGCGAAAATAAATATAAAAATTACAAGTAAGTTAATACAATGTAATTGCAAATAGTATGGGCAAGATTATCAGCCACTCGTTGTTGAAAAGATTTAATTTGATTCGCATCATCAATTCATTGTATTCCTTCATCAATAAATTATGTTTGTAATACATCGTTGTAAATTTTTGCTGATGGGTTCATACTGATATTATGGAATAAGGTTAGATAGATAAAAATGCCGTAAATAGTTTTTCAACTATTCACGGCTACCAAACCAAAACACTTTTGTGTTTTGATTGTGCGAAAATAATTTTATTATCAAAAACATAATTAAGCAAGTTTTCCACCGGCTTTGTTCATTCTGAAAATGATAACGGAGGTAATGATCAGCAAACTCGCTGTTACTAATATGAAAGCCGCTGCTTTATGCTCTTTCACGGTTTGAACGGTTTTCTCTCCGGCGGAATAAATTTTCTTGCCTGCTTCTTGTAAGTAAGTCCATCCTGCCTGAAAAATATTCATTCGCTGTTCATTGTGCGCATCTGGAACAAGAACTCCATTGGGGCCAGCATTAATCCTTCTCGTTATGTCAGCATAAATGGAAGCGTTTGTTGGATCGGTCAAAGATTTCTTTATATCAATCTTATCAGCATAAAAATTCATATTGTTTACCTGCCACCACCAGCCACTCGCCATTGCCGCCCATTCAGGTTTTTCAAGTAATTCAGGATGATTCACAAAGTCCTGTCCAAGAGCTTGACCTGCTGCCTTGTAATTTCCAAAACCCGTAACCTGAATTAATCCTCTCCCTTTGTAAGGAGATGAATTTCCGTTTTCAGTAATATCGCTCAAGTGCCCGCTTTCCCATCCAATTTCACTTAGGAATACAAGCATACGAACTGGTGTAGTGATTCCATATTTTGACATTGTTTTTTCAAGATATGGTTTCCAATATCGAGCGTTTGCTTCTGTGGCTCCAGTGGTGGCTTGAATAAATGAAACTTCTAAATTCATTCCGCTAAAATAACATTGTAAAATTTTGTTTTAATTTTTTTTTTATGTCTTGAGTTTGTAATCCTTTTTGAAGTCAAATGTGAATTTATTTTGATTTAATAACTGCTTTACGCTATTAGGTAACTGGTCATTCAAATGTTTTTCAAATGAAATATGATAGCCACATTCTGAATTATATTTAACCTGATATTCTGTCCAATGAAATTCACGGCCCAATACTTCTTGCATTTTACCTAATCGGGAATCCATGTCTGTTTCGCTAGGAAGTTTCTTATGTGGCTTTTTTTTCATTTCTTATGGTTTTTGTATTGGTAAATTTTGCAAAATATTTGTAATCTCTTTAAAATGTTTTCCATAGTGTCTTTCACAGAATAAAGTCTTTGTTCCACCATATTTGTTCCACCGTCAATTATAAATTTAACAGATTTAGCAAATTTATCTGAAGATAATTATAAATCCCAATTACAATTTTTGCATTGCAATGCTTACAAATTCATCTGAGACAATGAAACTACATAAATATCTATGTTAAACCATCCTGTTCTTATGCTCGTAACTACTCCGTCTATGTCAAGGTAAATTTTATTCTCATTCACTCAAAAATTTATTCACCTGTTTATTACTCACTTTATCCGAAAACCCATACTGAGCAAGCAATTGTTTCATATTATCATTTTCATGCGGGTTTGTTTTCCGGAAAGTAAATTCCTTTGGCAGAAATTTTTTCTTCCGTTCGTCCCACTTGTAAATATCAATTCCCTGGCTGTCGTATGTCTCGCGGTGCATTCGCACAATCTTACTCACCTCCTCCTGCTTAAATTCAAATCCATACTTCCCGGAAATGTATTTTATCTGGTCGCTGTAGTCGCCCTTCTTCATGTAAATACCATCTACATAGTAAAGCAGAAAGTTATCGCCAAGTATTTCCATAAAATCACGAAGGCAATTGTCCACTTCCTTACAGATGTGAAACCATACGCGACGCAGTAGCTTGTCGCGCTCAATCTTCACTGGACTTGCCATACGCCAGCCCACACGATGATAAGTGGTTTTGCAGGTTGCAATAGTTCCGATGAACCGTAATCGAATGTGTTTCGGCAAGTGAATACACTCTTCATACATTTCCTTGTTCATATAACCAAGATGATAAGCGCAAGTGTAATATGCTTTGTTGATGTCAAATGAAGTAATTTCGTCAATGTATTCGCCCGGTTCCATGTCAATCAGTTTCGGGCTGTAAGTAAAGTAATTGATATCCGCCTGAGTAAATTTTGGAACCTTAATTTTTTTCTCCTTGATGTTCGTACGGATTTCATTTTTCAGTTTCCGCTGCAGATGAAACTCTTTGAAAGAATAATCGCGCCCTCCATACATATAACTGCTGTAGGAAGCATATTCATCAATCAGAAGCCGTGTGGTTGCGGTGGTGTGTGTGTGATAAAATTCTTTATTGTCGTTTGCAAGGCGCACCAGCCGGTCATACGGATTTCCGAAACCAGTATAACGATAAATTTTTTTATGCGTTTTTACTTCATCCTCCCATTCCACAGGACCAGAAGTGTTTTTGCCGTCCGTTGTTTTTATCGGAGCATAAAGTTTTCGCTGGTGCTCAAGATGCGCTTCATATTCTTTGGCAGAAAGTTTTTTCAACTTACTGCTTTTCATAAGGCGGTTCCGTTTTTTCTTTTGTTTTTTCTTCTGATTTTTCGGTTTCATTATTCTAAATCTTCTTCATTAAATAAATTTTTGTCTTCACCCTTAAAAAGCATATAGGTATTGTTTACCATATGCAAGTATTGTAAAAACTCCATGCGGAACATATTCTCCAGCACAAAATCATTGAAGTCCACAAAACTCACAGTAGTAGTTGGCTCCCAAAAAGAGTAAATTGCGTATGCCTGTGATTCCTGCGGATAATCCTCATGATACAACTCCTTTGCTTTCCAGAAAATATTAAGCTGAAGGTCAATGATAGAAAGTGCTGATGTGAAACTGTGCTTGTAGAACCGGCTAAAATCACTTTCATCTTTTTCAAACTCGCGGATTCTGATTTTTATTTTCTTGTATTGGTCGTGGTGCTGCACTTGTTTCTGCTTTATCTCCTGCCGGTATTCATATCCTTCTTCGAATGAAAGATAACTTGCTATGATTCTGTCGCGCTCACTCAGGTCGCGTTTGATAGCATCTAAGCCCATTGCCTGTTCTATTCCGCGTAGGTCTGCTTCTGCCATTCCTTTTTCCTGATCGGTCATGTGCTCGTAGTCAATGTCGCGCTGCATTTGGTGAAGTATCTGTTTCGCCTCGATAAATTGATCTACCAAATCGAACCACAAACCAATGATGTATGAATATTCGCATTTGAACCCCTGACGAATTAAATGTTCACAGCAAATCCGGGCACGGCTAATAGTATGGTCACTCACAAAGCGACCTTTGTATTTGAACCGGGCTTGTTTCTTTGCCTGTTTTTGCAATTTGCGGCGCGAACTCCGTAACTGACTGAATTGTTTTTCAATAGCAGATTCTAATGCTTTCTTGCTGAGCTTTTGCCCTTTCAGTTCCGAATAGAAATTTTTCTTCGTTTCGTTTCGATCAAATTTCATTTTCTGTTTGTTGGCGATGCCTTCATAAACAGAATTGAATTTCTGAAATCCGTTCTTCGAAGTCCACGGTATTTTCTTAACCGGATTTATCTGCCACAGTTTTTCGAAATCATTGTTCCAAGTAATTCTTTTATCAAGTTGCCCGCTTTTAGTCAGAGTGAGTGCGTGCTTCTGCGCGAACCGCTTGTTTACAGTTCCATCCTTGTTGCGTGGAAGCTGTGATTTTGCTTTTGCTTGTTTCTTTTTAGTAGCCATAGTATAT
>DMRR01000146.1 GCA_003455275.1 Bacteroidota bacterium
TTGTAATCATAAATCTTCAGTTGGTTTGATGGGAACAGGCAAGTGAGAAGATAATTGTATGCTTCATCTCCCTTGTGTTTCGGATTTGCTTCGGCAAGCAGCTTTGAAACACGGGATGCAGAGGCTGCACGATGATGCCCATCTGCGATGTAAGAGGTTTTTACTTTTTCATTAAATAGAAGTTTGAACCGCTCCACATGTTTTGAATTACTGACCACCCACATGGAGTGAAACACATCAAAATCTGAAACGAAATGATATTCGGGAACAGTAGCCTTCACTTCATTTACCAATGTGTCAATTTCGTTTACAGGGTTGTATGCAAGAAAAATAGGATTGCCGCTGATGCCCGTTGTCATCATGTGTTCTACATTCTCAATTTCTTTTTCTTCGCGGGTGAGTTCGTGTTTCTTAATATTTCCTTTCCAGTATTCGCTCACATGATAAAATGCGACAACACCGGTTTGGCTTCTTCCATTCAACATCTGACGATATATGTAGAAACATTCATGCGAATCCCGCTGGAGAATTTTTTCTTTCAGCAGTTTTTGGAAATATTTTTTTGCGTGATCAAAAAGTGCGGGATCTGTTTTTGATTCTGAATCCGGAAAATCAATTCGGGGTTTCACTACATGAGCAAAGGAATAAGGGTTGCGTTTTGCCTCTTCTCTTCTCTCCTCTTCATTCAATAAATTATTGGGAAACACGGCCACTTTTTCAACCAATGCTTTTATCGGCCGAATGCCTTTGAATGGTTTGATTCTGTCCATCTCTTACATAACTATTTGAAAAAATTGATAATGATATCTGCCACTTCATTCCCGATTCGCTGCTGACCTTCAAGAGTAGAAGCTGCAATATGGGGGCTCAATGAAACGCGCGGATGTTTCAGTAAATCTTCACGGGGATTTGGTTCGCCGACAAACACATCAATTCCTGCGAAAGAAATTTTTCCATTGTTCAAATAACTGAGCAAATCATTTTCATTCACCACACCGCCGCGCGCACAATTGATTACTCCTGCGCCATTTTTCATTAATTCGAAATCATTTCTGTTCAGCACTTCTTCTTTCCCGGAAACATTTACGGAGATAAAATCACTGTTCTGCAAAACAGAATTTTTATCTGTTGTCATAACAGGAATTGAAACTGATGCACCATTACCGAATTCCAGAATAATTTCTTTCTGTTTCGGTGTGCGGTTGAAAGCAATAACATTCATTCCAACACCGAAAGCAATGCGCGCCACTTCAACACCAATATTGCCAAAGCCAATGATGCCCAGAGTTTTTCCGCGCAACTCCCGGCCCTTTGAATAACTGGATTTGAGTTCCTTGAATTTTTCAATTCCATCTGCATTCATTTCCCGGTTTGATTCATGCAGAAACCGAACTCCTGAAAAAAGATGTGCAAATACTAATTCGGCTACGGATAGTGATGAAGCCAGCGGAGTATTACAAACTGTAATTCCTTTTGAGCGCGCATACTCTGCATCGATATTGTCAATTCCCACACCGCCGCGAATAACCAGTTTCAGGTTTTTTGCTGCATCTATTTCCTGCTTTCGGATTTTAGTTGCGCTTCGCACTACAACCACTTCAAATTCTGAAATATGATTTGCTAAATCTTCCTGCGAAAATTTTTCTGGAGAAATTCTGAACCCGTTTTGGTGAAGTCTTTCGATCGCGGCCTTATCCAGCCCGTCGTTGGCAAGAATGTTGTTCATTCAGTTTTGAAAAAATAGAGTTCAAACCTAAAAGGTTTCTCCAGATGGCAAAAGCAATCACCAAACTCCTCTCAAAAATTTATTTGTGGTCATTAAACATTTTCACCTGACAATTGTCTTTCTTTTATTGAATAGTTTTTTTTAATCTTTAGTTTGTAATTTGAATCAGGAATTATGCTGTCAGAAAAAATAAAAATCCGTCATTTATATCTGCGTGCTGGATTTGGATATACTGCTGCCGAAGACTCAGAATTTGATAAACAGAAACTAAATGAACATATAGAAACTCTATTTAAAAACTCAGCTGTCGTTGAGGATCTGAATTTTCTTCCGCCACCTCTCAAAGAAGGACAGGAAGCCTCTACTACAAAAGTTCTGCTTCTTATTTTAAGGTCAGTTGAAGAAGCACAGGATTTGAGCATGGCCTGGATGCGCAGAATGGCATCCACCAAAGCATCACTGAGAGAACGGATGACAATGTTCTGGCACAATCATTTTGCGACCAATGTTCCGTTTGCGTACCTGATGCAGGTTCAGAATAACACTTTGCGAAAACATGCGCTCGGAAATTTTCGGGAAATGGTTCATGCAATAGCCAAAGATCCGGCAATGATTAATTACCTCGGGAGTCAGCAAAACCATAAAGATAATCCTAATGAAAATTTTGCCCGCGAGTTGATGGAACTCTTTACACTGGGTGTGGGACACTATACTGAAAAAGATGTGAAAGAAAGCGCACGGGCTTTTACAGGATGGACGATTGACCGAACCGGAAATTATTTATTCAAAGTAAATGATCATGACGATGGCGAAAAAACTTTCCGTGGTGAAACCGGAAACTTCAACGGCGATGAAATCATTGATATGCTACTGAATGATAAACAAACGGCTCTTTACATCACACGAAAAATTTACAGTGAGTTTGTAAATGAAATTGTGGATGAAGAAAGAGTTGCCTCTCTTGCAGATGATTTTTTTACAAGCAAATACGATATACAAAAGTTGATGCGCTCCATTTTTTCTTCCGAATGGTTTTATGAAGAAAAAAATATCGGCTCAAAAATTTCTTCCCCTGTAGATTTCATGATCAGGTTGAAAAAGTTTACAAACATTTCACCTAAAGATGATACAGTACAGGTAAAATTTATGACGCTCTTAGGTCAGCTTTTATTTTTTCCTCCCAGTGTGGCCGGATGGAAGGGAGGAAGAAACTGGATAGATGGTGCTTCATTATTTCTCAGAATGAATCTTCCGCTCGCCACAAAAGGGAAATTCAAAATCAACGCAACTGTGAAAAATGCTCCTGAAGAATCAGGCGATTCCAAACCTGCGCAGGAACTTTTATTCACTGCCGACTGGGCCTCACTTGCTTCCGTTGTTTCCGGCGAAAGCGACAAAGATTTAATTGACTCTGCTTCAGAAAAATTTTTACAAACTCCATTAACTGAACCGGAGAAAGAAAAACTGATTGCATTGTTGAGTCAATCTGACTCCGCCTCAAAAAAAACCGACGCGATAGTTTATGTAATGACTTCCCCAAATTTTCAACTGATATGAGCAAAAAAATTTCAAGAAGAGATTTCGTTCAGTACTCAGGGTTGATTTCTGCCTCAATGATGATTCCCGGATTTTTAAAAGTGAGCGGAAAAAGTCTTGCTGATTTTAATGGAAAAAAATTGGTGATCATACAACTGACAGGAGGTAATGATGGTTTAAATACAATCATTCCGTATTCAAATGATTTGTATTACTCCAATCGTCCGGACATAGGAGTAAAAAAAGGTGACTTAATAATTCTGAATGATGACCTCGCGTTCAATCCGGCACTTGAGTCCTTCACCGACTTGTGGGAGAAAGGAAGCATGAGCATATTAAACAGTGTGGGTTATCCAAATCCTAACCGTTCGCACTTTCGTTCGCGTGATATCTGGCATTCTGCTTCTGATGAAAACATCACACTTACTACCGGTTGGGTGGCGCGTGCATTTGACAGCAAATGCCCGGATGGAAATTGTGCGCTGCCTCATCACGCAATTGAAATTGACAGTTCACTGTCATTAGTTTTTAGAGGAGAAAAATTTAACGGGCTCGCCATGGACAAACCAAGTGAACTTGGAGCGGGACTTCACAATCCGGTAATTGAATCTTTCTCGGCATTGAATGAAAGCAAGGTCATCAGCAATCACGATTTTCTATATAAAGAAATGGTTGACACTTATCACTCCGCAGATTATGTCATTTCAAAATCAAAAGTGTATAACACTACTGTAACATATCCAACGAGTGAATTCTCTCGTCGCTTAAAAACAATTGCACAATTAATCAACGGAGGATCTGAGACTAAGGTATATTATGCATCGCTTCCAGGATTCGATACTCATGTTCAGCAAAATGCTTTTCACCCAAAACAACTCCGGATGCTTTCAGAAGGATTGAATGCTTTTTACCAGGATTTGAAATTGGGGAATGAATGGAATAACACTTTAGTTATGGTTTATTCAGAATTTGGACGAAGATTAAAACAGAATGGAGCACGCGGTACCGACCATGGAACCGGAAATAATGTTTTGTTCTTTGGCGGCAGTTTGAATAAACTCGGAATTCTGAATCAACCAGCAAACCTCGCAGACCTTGAAGACGGAGACATTAAGCATACAGTTGATTTCCGTTCGGTGTATGCAACGCTTTTAAAAAAGTGGTTGAATATTGAGCCTTCTGTTATTCTGGGAAGGGAGTTACCTATTCTGGATTATCTGGTCTGAAAATATTTTTCGTGCTCACGCTACTATTCAAATTGCTTATCTGTATAAAATGTGATTTCTTATGTTCGCCATCTACTGAATGAGCAAAGTCAAAACGGTTTTTTATTGTTCTAATTGCGGAGCGCAATCTTCAAAATGGATTGGCAAATGTCCCAGTTGTGGTGAGTGGAATACTTATACTGAAGAAGTGATTGAGCGAGAGAAAGGAACTTCTTCGTGGAAGAAAAAAGAAAATCCAACCGCTAAACCAAAAACAGTTCAGGAAATAAAACCAATTCCCGAAGAAAGAATTGTAACTCACGATAGCGAACTGAATCGAGTTCTAGGCGGCGGAATTGTGCCGGGCTCTCTGATACTAATTGGTGGTGAACCCGGAATCGGAAAATCAACTTTACTGTTACAACTCGCGCTTCGTTTAGAAAAAATAAAAGTGCTCTATGTAAGTGGTGAGGAAAGCGATCATCAAATAAGAATGCGCGCAGAAAGAATCGGAGTAAAAAATTCAGAATGCTACATATTACCTGAAACTTCTACCGCACTCGTTTTTCGCCACATTCAGGATTTGCAGCCACAGATAGTAATTGTAGATTCAATTCAAACCATGCAAACTGAATTGGTAGATTCCACTGCAGGAAGCATTTCGCAAATAAGAGAATGCGCCGGAGAGTTTCAGCGCTATGCAAAAGAGAGCGGCGTTCCGGTTTTTCTGATTGGTCACATTACAAAAGAAGGAGTGATTGCCGGACCAAAAATTCTGGAACACATGGTAGACACGGTTCTTCAGTTTGAAGGAGACAGGCATTATTCATATCGTATTCTGCGCACACAAAAAAATCGTTTTGGTTCAGCAAGTGAATTAGGAATTTATGAAATGCAGGGAGAGGGATTACGCGAAGTCACTAATCCTTCAGAAATATTAATTACACAGCGAGAAGAGATGCTGAGCGGAATTTCAATTGCAGCCACACTTGAAGGAATGCGCCCGCTGTTAGTGGAAACACAGGCGCTCGTTACGCAGGCAGTGTATGGAACTCCGCAACGAACCACTACCGGTTTCGATGGACAGCGTATGCGAATGTTGCTTGCCGTATTAGAAAAGCGTTGCGGATTTTTTTTCGGAGTGAAGGATGTGTTTTTAAATATTGCAGGAGGGATATCAGTAGAAGATCCTGCGATTGATTTATCGGTTATTGCTTCTATACTCTCCTCTTATGAAGACAAACCGCTTCCGCCCAACATTTGTTTCAGTGGTGAAATAGGATTAAGCGGAGAGATTCGTGCAGTTAATAGAATTGAACAACGGATAAGTGAAGCAGCGAAACTTGGATTTGAAAAAATATTTGTTTCCGGTTACAACAAAAAAATCAACGGCTCAGGCAAGTCGCGAATCGAAGTGATTGCGGTCAATAAGGTGGAAGATCTCATTCGAAGGATATTGTAAGCTCCGATGCTCATAAAAGCGTGGCTCCACTTCCACTATCAAAAAAGTTATCACGAAAAAAATTCCAAGAAGAAACATACAGAAGGCAACCCACTCGCGCGGCAATTCTCTGCCTCCGATTTTATATTTCAATCCTTCGCGATTCCTGAGTCGGGAATAACTGATAGCCCCAAACACAGCGCAAAAAACTCCGATAGCAAGAATGATGTAAATCATGGGGCAAATAAAGTTTATTGATTCATTGGTAAAGGAAAAATTATTTTCTTCGTCAGCAATTACAATGAAGCCATGCTTCGGCAGTCTGCAAAATTTATTCAGCAATGTTGGGAAGATATGCTTTTCCTGTTTTTCCCTGAAGTATGCGCTGCTTGCGAGAGAAGTTTAGTGAGCCACGAACAAATTCTTTGTACCACATGTAAATTCAAGTTGCCGCGTACCGGTTTTCATAATTGGGATGATAATTTTATGATGAAACATTTTTGGGGCCGGGTAGATCTTAAAGCGGCTTATTCATTTTTATATTTCAGTAAAGAAACAAAAGTGCAGCGTCTGCTTCATTTACTTAAATACAAAGGCCGCCCGGAAATAGGAAATTACATTGGCGATTTATATGGAAGTGAACTGAAAAATGATGGAGCGGTTGACCACATTGATTTTATTATTCCGGTGCCGCTTCATCCAACCAAGGAGGAAGCAAGAGGCTACAATCAGGCACTGAAATTTGCTGAAGGTATTTCTGAAGCAACAGGAATTCCTGTGCGCCATGATTTCCTTGTTCGCGGGACCATCTCCGAAACACAGGCAAAAAAATCCAGGTTCGAAAGATGGAGAAATGTGAAAGACAAATTCTTCAGCAAGAACGAAAATAAATGGCGGGGAAAAAATATTTTGCTGGTAGATGATGTCATGACAACAGGAAGCACACTTGAAGCATGTTGCCGCGGTTTGCTAGATAAATGCGAGGTAAATATTACAGTCGCCACAATTGCTGTCGCAATTCACTAAATGTAAATTTCACCGGCTTTTGGTTTTTATTCCAGGCCTTCCTCTTCTTACATCTTTACCAGCCTTCTGATGATAGATGAATTACCTGACTGAAAACGCAGCGTATACACTCCGGAAGAAAGAGATGACACACTTAACTCAAGCGAATGAGTTCCAGCAGAAGTATTTGGTTCATCAAGAGAAAAAAGTTCTTTTCCATTGATGTCAAATAGTTTTATCTCCACCATTTCATTTACAGGTATAAAGTAGCCGAGCATTACAGACTCATTGGCAGGATTTGGATAAGGTTCAAAAAATTTTGGAACATTATTTTTTACATCGGCAATTCCGCTTCCACCTATTACTAAAAACTCATATACACCGCCGGGCGCCACCAGTGGTTTGCTCACTGTTCTTCCGCTGTTACTTTCCGCCTGTATGTAATACCAAACTTTTGTTCCGGCAACCTGTGCAGGAATTGAAGCAACAAAAGTGTCGTTCATGGCAAGTGACATGCTCAGCATATTGTAACCAAGCGTAGTATCTATACTCCAAAAAACTTTGGCTGTATTTACTCCGCTCGAAGTTTTGATATAAGCCTTTACTTCATAAGGATTTTGGGCATCCGTTGTGTTAAGCAGGTGTGCATGCGAAATAAAAATAGGGTCTGCCACACCAATCTCATGAGTGATGCAGTGCAGCGCACCGCTGTATCCAATGATGTCGTTGCAATCAATCATGTGAACATGATAGC
>DMRR01000184.1:0-1432 GCA_003455275.1 Bacteroidota bacterium
GCAATTATTTTTTGTGCATTGCACTTCGTCGCGCTCTCGGCTAAGCCGAGACAGGTCAAAGTGACAATTGAAATGAAAATGAAAAGCGCGCCGAACATTCTTCGAAAAATTCCGAAGAATATTTTTTCACTTTTCACAATTTCACTTTTCACTTCCATCATTTCCTTAATGCTCTTTTCTTAAACATATTAATCAGCGAAACCACATAATCATTTTCAGTTTTGATTGATTCCAACTGAGCACCGCTCTTTCCAAACAGGTCTTTCATCATTCGCATGTTCACTTGAAAATCTTTTGCATATTTTTTCAATAGATTCTTATCTGAAGTGTTGATCCAAAAATCTTTTCCGGTTTCAGAATCTTTCACTTTCACTAAACCAATGTCAGGAAGATTTGCTTCGCGCTCGTCGTAAATGTGCAAGCCAATCAAATCATGTTTCTTACCAATGATGTTGAGCGATTTGATAAAATCTTTTTGCGAAGCACCATCCGCATTTTGATGAATGAAATCTGAAATCAAAAAGGTGATGCACTTTTTCTTCACCACATTATTCAGATACTTAAGTGCAGCAGCAATGTTGGTTCCTTTATGCTTAGGAGTGAAATCATAAATCTCTGAAATAATTCTAAGAATATGAGTCTTCCCTTTTTTCGGCGGAATAAATTTCTCAATGTGATCGCTGAAAAAAATTACTCCTACTTTATCATTATTTGTGATGGCTGAATAAGCAAGCACGCCGCATATTTCAGCAATGATGTGATTCTTAAATTCATTTTGTGTTCCGAAGAAAGATGACTGGCTTACATCAATGAGCAACATCAAAGTCAGCTCGCGCTCTTCTTCAAATATTTTTACATAGTGTTTGCTGTGCCGCGCAGTTACATTCCAGTCAATACTTTTTACATCATCACCATACTGATACTCCCGCACCTGGCTGAATGAAATTCCGCGACCCTTAAATGCAGAGTGATAGCTTCCGGAAAAAATCTGGTTTGATAATTTCCTTGTCTTGATTTCTATTTTGCGAAGTTTCCTTCGCTTTTCATCAGTGCTAACTGAAATTGTTTTTGCCACAGTTCAATAAGGTGTAGGTCAGATATTGTTTTACTTTCAGATTTGATTATGGAACTTCAACAGCATTTAATATTTCGCTAATCACTTCCTCAGTTGTGATGTTCTCTGCTTCGGCTTCGTAAGTCAAACCAATTCTGTGGCGCATGATATCATAACAAACAGCACGCACATCTTCCGGAATTACATAACCGCGACGCTTGATGAATGCATACGCTTTAGAAGCAATCGCGAGATTAATACTCGCACGCGGTGAACTTCCGTAACTGATAATGGTTTTCAGTTTTGCAAGTTTGTAATCTTCCGGCTTGCGCGTTGCGAAAACAATATCCAAAATGTAGTTCACAATTTTTTCATCCA
>DMRR01000184.1:1442-1572 GCA_003455275.1 Bacteroidota bacterium
CCACGAACCGTTTTTCTGGCATTGATGATTTGATCAATTGAAACAACCGAATTAATTTTTTTATCTGCCATTTGCATGTTCTGCAAAATGATCTGCTGCTCTTCTTCTTTCTTCGGATAACTGATAACAG
>DMRR01000184.1:1697-5364 GCA_003455275.1 Bacteroidota bacterium
TAGTTCACAATTTTTTCATCCATGTAAACCTCACGCACCGTTTTTCTTGCATTAAGAATCTGTTCGATAGAAACTACAGGATTAATTTTCTTATCAATCATCTGCATGTTCTGCATAATGATCTGTTGCTCTTCTTCCTTCTTCGGATAACTGATAACAGCTTTAAGCATGAAACGGTCTAACTGCGCTTCGGGCAACGGATAGGTTCCTTCCTGCTCTATTGGATTTTGAGTAGCCAGAACTAAAAATGGTTCTTCGAGTTTGTAACTGTTGTCACCAATTGTCACTTGTTTTTCCTGCATGGCCTCAAGCAAAGCGCTCTGCACTTTGGCCGGGGAACGGTTGATTTCATCTGCAAGAATGAAGTTGGCGAATATTGGACCTTTCTTCACCGTGAAATCATTTTCCTTCTGGCTGAATATTAAGGTTCCAATCAAATCGGCCGGAAGCAAATCCGGCGTGAACTGAATCCTTGAAAACTTTGCATGGATGGCTGCAGCCAGGGATTTAATTGCCAATGTTTTGGCCAGGCCGGGAACGCCTTCTAATAAAATGTGTCCGTTCGACAAGAGAGCCAGCATCAAACGCTCAATCATATATTTCTGACCGACAATAGTTTTTCCAAGCTCAATGTTCAGCAGTTCAACAAATGCACTCTCGTGGTTTATCCTTTCATTCAGTACAGAAATATCTGTAACCGGACTTGCGGTAATTTCTTCCATAAGGTTTGGTAAAAGTTTGGGTTAATAGTTAACAAATGCGCGCCCATTTTACAAATTCCATACCTTTTTTTTAATAAGGACTTTTTCAGATTCAGGTAAATATCAGGGCTATTAATTAGCCCAACTGGGTTCAACTTCAACATGGCTATGGTGCCCGGCCCACGAACTATTGTTTCTCCCCAAACACAGAATTATAGGAATAGATGGCCTTGCTACTTACCCTATCTTGTTATCAAAACAATTCAGAGGTATAGAATTACCGCCTTCGGATTTTTGGAATTGAATTTATCAGCGATGCTAGGTTTAAGGACTCCGCGTTTGTTCCAACAAGATTTTTTCCTAGCGCCAAAACTTTTGTTGACGAAACAACTTCAGAAATACTCAACATAACGGGGCAGGAATTTTAGCTATGAATTTCACATAAAGTTCTTCCGAGGTCTAAATTCATTTTCAGAATTGAATTTTACTCTGGTTCCGTGATTTGAAAAAGGAGTTCCCGTTTACTATCTGCTTGTTTTGTTTTCATTAAACTCTTGTTCAATTTTTACCAGAGGCGAAGCAAATTTTATGGTTTAACAATTTTTTAAATCTCTCTTAACACTCATGTGCGCAGTGTTAAAATACTTTTCCCGAAAGTTTAATTCATTATGATTTGGAAAAAGGAATTGAAGAATAACCGACTTGCGTACGAGCTGATAAATAACAATTCCTTAATTGCCAGAATGGTCTTTGATACGAACAAAAGCTATTACGAAGCAACCTGTATTGTTGGAGATTTTCTTTACACCATTGAACGAAATGGTTTTTGGAAAACAAGAATTCAATTGAAAGAGGAGAATGGAAGAGTGGCAGGCACTGTTATTCAGGAGAGAATTCATTCGCGCAAATGGCGGATAAATATATTGAACCGAACTTATTACATCCACTATCACAACAACCCGCTTTTGGAATTGGTGATTTACGATGAAAATTATTCTTATCTCATTACATACAAACTAAGTGTGGATGATGACAACTATGGTGCTGATGTTGAAGTTCACAATGTGGGTGTCACCAACCAGGAAAAAAATTTATTGCTAATGCTTGGATGGTATTTGTTCATGCCTATTGCTCAAGAGAACGCTATTGATTACGCTATGTTTAATTCAACATTATAAAAGTTTACTATGAAAAAATATTTTCTCTTCTTGTTAACAGCTATTCATAGCATAAATTTCACTGAGGCTCAATCCTTACATGATGTAATCATTACTGAGATCAATTACAATTCTGATTCTACAGTAAATTCCGGGAATTGGATTGAGATCTACAACAGCACTTCCAATTCAATCAATCTCGTGGATTGGTTTGTAAAAAATAATAATAATGATTTTTATACCATTGGCCCGGGAGTTTCTCTCGGCGCTCATTCTTATCTTGTTCTGGCTGAAAATATTTTTGAGTTCAGCAGCATTTTTCCTTCTGTCACCAATGTAAATGGCCCAATGAATTTTGGGTTTAGTAATAACAACGACAACATCAGGCTTTATTCCAGTAATAGCATGTTAATATCCAGCGTGGCTTATGCCGATTCTGGTCAGTGGCCAAAAGGCGCGGATGGGAATGGAAGAACACTTGAGTTGCTTAATTATAACGGTGACCAAAATGATCCGCTCAATTGGTTTGATGGATGCATGTTTGGCTCACCTGGAGTTGCTTACACTCCATGCAATCCTGAAATTGTTTTCAGCGAAATCAATTACAAGAGCGCACCAACAATGGATGCCGGCGATTGGGTGGAACTTTATAATGTTTCTCAATCTGCAATTAATTTAAACCAATGGAGTTTAAAGGATGGTGAAGACACTGACATTTATTATCTTCCTAACATCACACTGCAACCCGGAGATTACCGGGTACTGTGTCAGGATATTGGAAAATTTGTAAGCCGGCACGCAACAGTTGGAAATATAAACGGACCATTTGGTTTTGGTTTCTCCCACAAGGGCGAGCCGATTCGATTGTTTGATGCCAATGGTAAGCTGACTTTCTCCGTAGTGTATGACAATAAATCTCCGTGGGCTACAACGCCCGATAGCGGAGGATATACTCTTGAATTAAGCAACATACATGGCCATATGGATGATGGCACAAATTGGTTTGCAGGTTGCCTTGAAGGTTCGCCAGGCGAAGTTTATGACCCTAACTGCGGAGGTAATTCTGCAGAAACAATTTCAGAGAATGTAATTCATTTTAACATTCTCAATTCACTCTCTTCTGATTTTGTTGTGGCAGAAATTTCCGGAATAAAAAATTACTCATCAACCCAGCTTTCAGTTTATGATTTGACCGGAAGAAAAATTCTTTCCGTTCCAGTCAGCAACTCAAAAACAGAAATAAATATCTCTGCACTCGTTGACGGAATTTATTTCGCTTCATTGAAAGCCGATGCAATTTTTCTTTCAGAAAAATTTTTGAAACAATAAAGTTTTACCGGAATGTTATGAGTTAACATTCAATTTCATTCTTTATAACTCATCCATCATTTTGAATTAACAATTCAGTTATTCTCTCTGAGGAGAATTGCCGCATGAAAAAATGGTGGCTCTTATCAATTGTAATACTTGCTTCATGTGTGAAGGATAGAATTGATCTTCCTCAGTACACTCCGACATATACTTCTCCTCTTCGCATTAATGAATTCCTTGCTTCATCTACCGGAACTCCTTGGCTGAACGAGTTTGGCGTGGCGAGTGACTGGTTTGAAATCTATAATTCAAGCGACTCGACTGTTCATTTCACGCCAGGAAAATATTTCTGCACTGATGATCAAACCCGGAAGGGAAAATATGCTCTGCCTGATTTCAGTATTCCAGCTAAAAGTTTTTTTACTATTTGGTGTGATAGCGATGATACATTGGTTGATGATATTCACACTAATTTTAATTTAAAATCAAGCGGAGAAT
>DMRR01000069.1:0-284 GCA_003455275.1 Bacteroidota bacterium
CGGTGTGCAGATGAGATTGTAGACAGTTTTCATGGTTACAATAAAAAGTATTTGTTAGAAAAATTTTGTGCCGATACTTATGATGCAATTGAAAACAAAATCAGCCTCAATCCAATTTTGAATTCTTTTCAGCAAGTTGTTCATGAGTATAAAATCGACCGAGAATTGATAGATGGCTTTCTCCATAGTATGGAAATGGATTTGCAGCAATCAAATCATAATGAAGAATCGTTTAAGAAATACATTCTCGGTTCAGCTGAAGTTGTTGGCTTAATGTGTCTTCG
>DMRR01000069.1:637-3290 GCA_003455275.1 Bacteroidota bacterium
AATTTCCTTCGTGATTTAAAGCAGGACTATGAGGGTCTTGGCCGCACCTACTTCCCGAATGTAGATTTTAAAAAATTTTCGAAACAAGACAAACTGAATATTGAAAAGGAAATTGATAATGATTTTCAATCAGCGCTTCAGGGAATCAAACTGCTTCCGCGCGGAGCACGAAGCGGAGTATATCTTGCATATTATTATTATAAAAAACTTTTTGAAAAAATCCGCCGCATTCCTGCACAAAGGGTGATGAGAGAAAGGATCAGGATACCAAACACAATGAAGATAGCATACATGTTTAAGTCTTATCTAAGGAACAGTTTAAATTTACTTTGAATATCAATATGGAATCAGGAAACGAATATGTAATACTGGTGAATGAACGGGATGAACCCCGGGGCTTCATGGAAAAATTACCTGCGCATAAGGGAGGAAAACTTCATCGCGCGTTTTCGGTTTTTATTTTCAATTCGAAAGGAGAAATGCTGCTGCAACAGCGGGCCGCCGGAAAGTATCACTCCGCGTTGCTTTGGAGCAATGCCTGTTGCAGCCATCCTGCACCATACAGTGATTTGTCAAACTCTGCAGTGCGCCGGTTAGAAAAAGAAATGGGAATAATATGTCAGCTAAAGCCTGCATTTCATTTCACTTACAAAGCAGAACTTGAAAATGGAATTACTGAACACGAATTCGATCATGTTTTTGTCGGAGTCAGCGATGAAACCCCTTCGCCTGATAAAAACGAAGTTGAAAACTGGAGATGGATTTCAATTGAAGAACTGGTTTCTGAAATCACAAAATCTCCTGAAAAATTCACCGAGTGGTTCAGGATATGTTATGTGAAAGCCGTTAATAGTTTCAATGATATTTTTCACCACGGAAAAATTCTGCAACTATGAACTGGATATCCAATATCGCAATTACGATGGTTGCGTTTGTTACAATGGAAGGTGTTGCCTGGTTCACTCACAAATTCGTAATGCATGGGTTTCTGTGGATGCTGCACCGCGATCATCATAAAAAAGATTCGTATGGATTTTTTGAGCGCAATGATTTTTTCTTTCTCGTGTTCGCCATTCCTGGAATCGCGTGCCTTTTTTCAGGAATGAACTATGAGATCCAATTCCTGTTTTTCATTGGAGCCGGAATAACGCTCTATGGAGCTGCTTACTTTTTTGTTCACGATATTTTTATACATCAGAGAATAAAATGGCTCAGCAAAACCGACAATAATTATTTCCGTGCGATTCGCCGCGCACATAAGATGCATCACAAGCATTTAGACAAATATGATGGAGAATGTTTCGGAATGCTGTGGGTTCCGCTCCGATATTTCCGCGAAGCGAAATCCGGGAATTCATGAAATCGCTTTACCTGCTCATTGATTTTTTCAGCGTGATAATTCCGCTGCTGTTTTCTTTTCACCCGAAGATTCAGTTTCATCGCGAGTGGAAATATTTTCTTCAGTCAATGCTGCTCACTGCAATTTTTTTTCTGGTGTGGGATGTAGTGTTCACTCAACTCGGCGTGTGGGGTTTCAATCAGAATTATGTATCAGGAATTTATTTTTTCAACTTGCCGATAGAAGAAGTTTTGTTCTTCTTCTGCATACCATACTCGTGTGTGTTCAGTTATTTCTGCCTCGGAAAAATTTTTCCGCAATTGCTCGCAGCGCGTTTGAATTCTTTTTTCATTCAGGCAATTGCAATTGTGTTATTGATTATTTCAATTTTCAATTTCGGAAAACTTTATACGGCCTTGGCTTTTTCGCTCGATGGAATTTTTCTTCTTATCGCAGCGAGAATGATTCCGCAGAAAATGTTTTTGTTTTTTATCAGCTACCTTCTCATGCTCATTCCATTCTTAATTGTAAACGGAATTCTCACAGGGACAGGAATAGAAAACGAAGTAGTGTGGTATAGCAACAATGAGAATCTTGGAATCCGTTTGCTCACCATTCCTGTTGAAGATTTTTTTTATGGAATGTTTTTGATAGGAATGAATATAATACTGTATGAATTGTTGAATTTTTCAAAGAAAAAAAATATGGTTATCCATTGATGGACTAAATATTCTCATTCGAAGAAAAGATTTTGAACACCCAATAGATTTTCACATTTTGCACGAGCTAAAACCAAACTCATGCAAACCAACCTACCGGCATTAAAAAATGCATTCGGAAAACTTTTAGTTTTCATTCTACTTATTTCCTTTTTCGGTGTTCAGGTAAACGCCCAATCGAACACAAAGCAATCGTTCAAAGTCACTACAGTATTGCGCTCAGCAATTCCTGACTATGTTCAGTTTCAAAAAGACGAGCAACCTTCGTTCAACAATTTTGAAAACTGGCTCAACTATACTTATCATCTCTCCTCTGATTTTGGATTGATGCAGATTGGAGAAGAGCGCGACCAACTCGGATGGACTAACTATCGCTTTACTCAAACTTTCAAGGGACTTCCGATCTACAAAACCATGCTTATTGTGCATGTGTTCAATGGAGCGGTGCTCAGTTTCAATGGAGAAACAGTGACTGAAATTTCAGGTGGTATAAATCCTTCTTTCTCTGAATCGCGTGCACTTAGTTATGCTATAAATTTTGTTGGAGCAAAAACATATATGTGGCAAAGCCCGGAAGAAGAATCATTCATTAAGA
>DMRR01000024.1:0-3933 GCA_003455275.1 Bacteroidota bacterium
GCGGAGATGTGGGGGTTAGTACAACTGTGAAAATTATTTCGCGACTCGAAGCGCGTGTATCTCGTGACAAATATTTAGGGACTGGTGAATTGAATAAAATTCTTCGCGAGGAGGTAGTTGCACTTTTAAGCGAGAACAATACAAAAGATTTGTCTGACTTCACCGATGGAATAAAATCACCGCCGCATGTGATTATGGTGGTAGGTGTAAACGGTGTAGGAAAAACAACAACCATTGGAAAACTTGCTAACCAGTTAAAATCAAAAGGAAAAAAAGTTTTGCTTGGAGCTGCCGATACATTTCGCGCGGCGGCAATAGAGCAATTAGGTATATGGGCTGAGCGTGTTCAGGTTCCAATTGTAAAACAGGTTCAGGGTTCTGATCCTGCAGCGGTTGCTTATGATTCTGTTGTCGAAGGAAAAAATACCGGTGCAGATGTTATCATCATTGATACAGCAGGCAGACTGCATAACAAAATCAATCTGATGAACGAGCTGAGTAAGATCAAACGGGTGATGCAAAAAGTTATTCCCGAAGCACCGCATGAAGTTTTGTTAGTGCTCGATGCAAGCACCGGACAAAATGCAATTGAACAGGCAAAACAATTTACCCTCGCTACAGAAGTAACAGCAATTGCACTTACAAAACTTGATGGTACAGCAAAAGGAGGGGTAGTGATCGGTATTGCTGATCAGTTTAAAATCCCGGTAAAATATATTGGTGTTGGAGAAAAGATTGACCAACTGCAGGTTTTTAACAAGGCCGAGTTTGTTGATTCCCTTTTTCAGTGATTGGAAATTTTCCTATTTAATAGCGCAATCAATTTTTTGAAAAGAAAATTCCTGGCTGAACAGATTCTTCATCAGGAGGGAAACTGATTCGTAGAAAAATTTTTTTAATGCTGAATATTACATTGATTGTATCCAAAGTGTTAATCACCCAAAGTAGCGTTGAACGAATTACATTAGCCCGCAGAAAAAAAAATACACAGATGAAAAACTATTATAAGCTTGTAGTGATTGTTCTCATGATAGTGATGGCAGGATTCTGCCGCTTGCTTACCAATTATCTTGCTTATCATACCTCTCTTCCACTTTTTAATTTTACGCCTATAGCTGCAATGGGTTTGTTTGCAGGTGCTAACCTGCGAGATAAAAAACTTGCATTTGCCTTACCAATCATCACACTTTTTTTTACTGATCTTGCCCTTGGGCTGCATAGCGGCGTTTTTGCTGTGTATGGTTCTATCGCTCTTATTACAGGCATTGGAATCTGGTTAGAGAAAAAACAAAACATAATAAGAATCATAGGTGCTTCGCTGGCATCTTCTGTAATCTTTTTTATTATCACTAATGGATTTGTATGGTTTCAAAATCCAACCTACACTCAAAATTTCAGCGGGCTGCTGGCGTGTTATACAGCTGGCATTCCATTCTTCGGCAATACTGTTGCAGGTGATTTATTTTTCTGTGCAGTTTTATTCGGTGGGTATTCTTTTCTTAAATACCGCACAGGGGCTCTTATTGCGGCAAAAAATAACTAATGTTTTTCGGCTCGATTTCAAAAGAACCTTCTTCTTTTCCAATCTTGAAAATCATTCTGTGTCTCAACTATAGTTATAAGACAAGATGATCAATTAAAAGCAGGATCTCTGTTGAAGTAAATTTCTTCCGGTTAGATTATTGATCTGATTTATTAATCTGAGGATATTTTTAGGAGTCAGCTCAATTGATTGCGCTCTTTTTTTTATGATCAAAAAAATTTGAACAAAAAAATATCAGGAATTGCCACGCAAAAAAATAAATGCAATTAGTGCTAATATGATTAGGAGCACTATTAATTGAAGATAGGATCTTGGTTGTCTTGCGTTACAAAAATTGCAGCGAGTTGCGGTTTTAAGAATTTCCTGACCACATTTTGAACACCGTTTATAGGTCTGTTCGTCCATTGTAAATTGGAAAATGCAAAGGAATAGAAAATAAATTTCATATGATCAAACATAAATGGAAGGATTATTACTCTATAGATTTGAGCAAAGGTTTGATCTGGTTTTTTTTGATAAATTTTTTATATCTATGATAATCTCATTTTAGTCAAGAAGCACTTTAGTTACATTTGAAAAATATTTTAGGAAGATGAAAACAAAAAAAGAAATAGTTGACAACTGGCTTCCGCGCTACACCGGAACTTCCCTTAACGAGTTTGGTAAATATATTTTGCTCACTAATTTCAATATGTATGTAGAACTGTTTGCTCAGTGGAATAATGTACCTGTGAATGGAAAAAACAAACCGATGCCTAATGCAACCGCCGGAGGCATAACGATTATTAATTTCGGAATGGGCAGCCCAAATGCAGCAACAGTTATTGATTTGCTCAGCGCAATTTCTCCAAAGGCTGTTTTGTTTCTTGGAAAATGCGGTGGACTGAAAAAGAAAAACAAACTAGGCGATTTGATTTTGCCAATTGCCGCCATTCGTGGCGAAGGAACCTCGAATGATTATTTTCCACCTGAAGTTCCGGCGCTCCCGTCTTTTGCGCTTCAAAAAGCAATCAGCACAACCATCCGTGATCATAAGATGGATTACTGGACCGGCACAGTTTATAGCACCAATCGAAGAGTGTGGGAGTTTGATGATAATTTCAAAAAATATTTGCAGAAAATCCGCGTAATGGGTATTGAAATGGAAACAGCAACAATTTTCATTACTGCTTTTCAAAATAAAATTCCTAGCGGAGCACTTCTGCTTGTAACGGATCAACCCATGATTCCCGAAGGTGTGAAAACAGAGAGCAGTGATAAATCTGTCACTGAAAATTTTGTGGATACACATCTGCGAATTGGGATTGAATCGCTCAAGCAACTCATAAACAACGGGCACACAGTAAAACATCTTCACTTTTGATGAAAAAGGATTTTGCCTCGACACTCAAAGAAATCAAGAGCAAAATTTTTCATCCCATCTATTTTTTAGAAGGCGATGAACCATATTATATCGATTTACTAAGCAGCTACATTGAAGATCATGCGTTGAGCGATTCAGAAAAAAGTTTTAATCAGCATGTGATTTATGGGAAGGATGTTACACCGCTTCAAATCCGTGAGCTTGCCTCCGGTTATCCCATGCTTGGAAATTATCAGGTGATTATTGTTAAGGAAGCGCAAAGCATTCGTGCTGATGCATGGGAACCAATGGAACACTACCTTCAGAAACCACTAAAGACAACCATTCTGGTAATTTGTCATAAGTACAAGAGCATTGATAAGCGAACCCGGTTCGGCAAGATGATAACTGAGCATACAGTTCATTTGGTTTCAAAAAAAATTTATGAAAGCGAATTGCCCGATTGGATTTTAAGATACGCTCATGAAGAAAAACTAAAACTCACCGAAGAAGCTGCCATGCTTCTTGCAGAATTTATCGGAAATGATCTGAGCCGGATTGCATCTGAATTAAAAAAACTATTGATCAACATTCCTGAAGGAAAAACAATTGATGCAAATGATATCTCTTCAAACATTGGAATGAATCGCGAATACAATTCCTTTGAACTGAACCGCGCTTTAGGCGAAAAGAATGTGCTGAAGGCGAACCGCATTATTCAATATTTCGGGTCAAATCAGAAGGCAAATCCAATGGTGATGACGCTTGGAACAATGTTCTCTTATTTTCAAAAAATATATGTGGCTCATGTTTCACGGGCCACTGATAAAAATGCGGTTGCCCAGGCTATTGGTGTGAGCCCATACTTTGCTGGTGAATATTTAACAGCCATGAGAAATTTTCCTCTTCCAAAAGTGGAATATGTATTACAAACTATAAGCGAGTACGATTTGAAATCGAAAGGGGTGAATATTGCAAACAATGACTCAGGCGAATTGCTTCGAGAATTGATTTATAAAATTCTTCATTAATGATAAAATATTTATTA
>DMRR01000024.1:4282-4980 GCA_003455275.1 Bacteroidota bacterium
CTGTTCTTCGCGCCACATCGCAACGATGGGTAGGCGGAGCAATTGGCGCCGGCAGTGGAACTGAATATGATTTCTATCTGCCAATGAATGACACAATTTTTGAATTTGATTCGGTGTGGGTCTCGGGTTATCGCCTTGAAGCCAGAAAAAATTTTAATCCTGAGAGTCCTGACACGCTGATTGTAAGTGCAAAAGTTTTTTTTCCTGCTAATCATCCAGGCACACCTAAGCAAAACCTTCAAATGCCGGTGAAAGTTGCTCCGCCAGGCAATAATTCGTGCGAAGCAATTCTTCGGGCTTTCGTTTCTGATGGAGACAAAAAATATTATTCACCAATTTGTGTAAACGGAATTATAACATTGAAGCCCTTACTTTATGAATGAGTAAAGCATGCTCTCCGCTTCTTTCATAAGCAAAACTGAATATTTTTGGCGCCCCTCCTAAACGGTTGACAGTATTCAGTTCAGAGTTAGCAGAATCTGAAATTGTCAAGCAATCGAAAATCAAAAATCTAAATTCTAAAATCCAGTAATGGCAAATACATCAGACATCAAAAAAGGACTTGCAATTGAACTAAACAACGATCTCTGGACAATCGTAGATTTCCAGCATGTAAAACCAGGAAAAGGCGGAGCATTTGTTCGCACCAAACTCAAAAGCTTAACCAGCGGGAAGGTGGTGGACAATACCTTCAACAG
>DMRR01000094.1 GCA_003455275.1 Bacteroidota bacterium
AAGCATCTGCAGTCAATGAATCCGGAGGAAGAAGAAAATTCACGCCGCGCTGTTTTGCTTTCTCTAAAAGTTTAAGTGCAGTGTCAGTGCGGTCTTCTTCGCAAAGTGAGTTGCCAATATTTCCGCCGAGTGCTTTGTAAAAAGTGTAACTCATTCCGCCACCCACAATAATGTTATCAGCAATGTCAACCAGCTTTTCAAGAATGAGAATCTTGTCAGAAACCTTTGCTCCTCCAATAATTGCTGTGAAGGGATGCGCGGCATTTCGCAAAACTTTTTCGGCACTCTCTACTTCGGCACTCATCAGGTAACCGAACATCTTTTTTTCCTTCGGGAAAAATTTTGCAATCACAGTGGTGGAAGCGTGCGCACGATGCGCAGTTCCGAAGGCATCATTCACATAAGCATCCGCAATCGAAGCAAGTTCTTTTGAAAATTGTTCATCACCTTTTTCTTCTTCAGGATGAAAGCGAAGATTTTCCAGCAACAAAACTTCTCCTGATTTCAGTTCGGCGGCAGCGCGCTTCACTTCGTCGCCAATGCAATCGTTCACAAACTTCACTTCACGACCAATCAGTTGGGAAGTGTGAGCCACAATGTGTTTCAAAGAATATTTTTCTTCGGGTCCGGTTTTCGGTCTGCCGAGATGCGACATCAGAATCACTGCACCGCCATCATTCAGAATTTTATTGATAGTCGGAAGAGCTGCTTTGATACGAGTATCGTCAGTTACTTCAAAAGTTTTTTTATCCAACGGAACATTGAAGTCCACGCGGATGATGGCTTTCTTTCCGGAGAAATTAAAGTTGTCAATTGTTGTCATACATCTTTTTTAAAAATAAAAATGCCTCTGAATAATCAGAGGCATTTTTAGTATGGAAAAATTATTTCTTAATCAGCTCAGCAAAATATTTCACAGTGCGAACCAGCTGTGATACATAGCTCATTTCATTGTCATACCAAGACACAGTTCGAACGAGTTGTTGGTCTCCAACGGTGAGTACCCTTGTTTGAGTTCCATCATACAATGAACCGAAACTGCTTCCGATAATATCGCTGCTCACGATTTCATCTTCTGTATAACCGAATGATTCGTTGGCAGCAGCTTTCATCGCGGCATTCACTTCTTCAACGGTAACTTTTTTCTTCAACACAGAAGTTACTTCAGTCAGAGAACCTGTGAGAGTAGGAACACGCTGAGCAGAACCATCGAGTTTTCCTTTTAATGAGGGAAGCACAAGCCCAATTGCTTTTGCTGCACCGGTGCTGTTCGGAACAATGTTTTGTGCAGCAGCGCGCGCGCGACGCATATCACCTTTCGGATGCGGAGAGTCTTGTGTGTTCTGATCATTTGTATAAGCATGAACTGTTGTCATTAACCCGGCAACAATTCCGAATTTTTCTTCCAACACTTGCGCCATCGGAGCGAGACAGTTAGTAGTGCATGATGCGCAGGAGATAACGGTTTCAGTTCCGTCAAGAATATTGTGATTGACATTGAATACAATTGTTTTCAAATCACCTGTTGCAGGAGCAGAAATTACTACTCGCTTAGCGCCAGCTGTAATGTGTGCAGCAGCTTTGTCCTTGTCGGCAAAAAATCCTGTGCATTCGAGCACAACATCCACTTCATGATTTTTCCAGGGAATAGAAGCAGGGTTTTTTTCGGTGTAAATTTTTATTTCGTTTCCGTCAACAATGATGCTGTTGTCAGTTGATTTCACATCTGCATTGAAGCGACCTTGTGCTGAATCATATTTCAAAAGATGAGCAAGCATTTTAGGATTTGTGAGATCATTGATGGCAACTACATCAATCCCTTTCATATGATAAATCTGGCGGTAAACAAGACGACCGATTCTTCCGAATCCGTTGATAGCGACTTTAATGTTCGACATTATGGTTTTGAATTTTGTTAAAGATTTTTTTAAGGAGCGCAAATGTATTCAGACCGATTTCAGAGGGAAGTTTGAGTAAAGTTTTTTTTCAACGGCGTAAGTTGGTCGGGTGAGATGTCCGTTTATATTTGCGCCCCTTCAACTAAAAATGGCCCGTTGGTCAAGGGGTTAAGACGCGTCCCTTTCACGGACGAATCAGGGGTTCGATTCCCCTACGGGCTACAAACAAGGATTGAAGTTTTTATCAATTCCTTTTGGTTATTCAAAGGAGCCATTTTTTGGCTCCTTTTTATTTCTTTGTGAAAAACCAGATTTATGAAATCCATGATTGCTGAAAATGTTTCAGAGATAATTATTCGTGATTTAGAAAAACTCAAAACAGAAATTTCTTTATTCAAGGTTGAAGAAAATATCTGGAAGGTAAAAGCAACTGTGACAAACTCTGCAGGTAATCTGACCCTTCATTTGTGCGGAAACCTTCAGCATTTTATAGGAGCGGTGCTTGGTGGCAGCGGTTACATAAGAAATCGCGAGATGGAATTTACACTTAAAAATATTCCCCGAACAGAGTTACTCGAAGAGATTGAAAGAACTATTCAAGCAGTTAGCACCGGATTGAATTCAATAACTGATGGAGAACTTTATATTGATTACCCTCTTGAAAAGAATGGAAAAAAATCAAGCAAGGCATTCTTTCTTCTCCATTTGGTTGCACACTTGAATTATCATTTGGGCCAGGTAAATTATTTGAGAAGAATTCTGGAATAAAATTTTTACCTCCAATGGATTTATGAATAAGTCAAGACTCGAAGCCTTTAGTGACGGAGTATTTGCAATTGCAATTACACTTTTGATTTTGGATGTTCGTTTGCCTGAAGTCAGTTATGATCATCTTTGGCAGGCACTCAAAGAAATTATTCCTAATATTCTTGCTTATGTAATGAGTTTCCTTGTAATCGGAATGTACTGGGTGGGGCATCATACTTCTTTCAGAATTGTGGCAAAGACTGATGGGGTTCTTTTATGGTTGAATATTTTGCTATTGTTATGCATAAGTTTTATTCCTTTTCCTACCTCTATGTTGGGCAAGTACCCACAGGGAGAAATTCCGCTAATAATATATGGATGTAATCTTCTGGCCACCAACTTCATTGCTTTTTTAATGATCAAGTATTTGCATCATCATCCTGAATTAGGCTCTGAACATTTTCATGATAAATATTTCAACGATCAAATGCCGGTTTTCGGAACTGTAAATGGTTCTTATTTGCTGGCCATATTTCTTGCGCATTACTCTCCGCTGGCCAGTTACCTCATTTACGGTGTAATATTGATTTTACTGATTGTGATTTATGTAAGAAGAACCAGGTGATTCAAATTTTATTGCCTCTTAAAAATTCCTGAACATTCATTCTTTTTTTTCCTTCGAGTTGAATTTCCAGCAGATCAATAGGAAAGTCGGCACAATGAAAACGGAGAAATGTTTTACCATCAGATTCGGCTTTACCCGGTTCTGATTTTTGAATCTGAAAATTTTCAACATCAGATTTTTTTGATTTAAAAACCTTCAACATCTTCCCGTTTAGGGTGGTGAATGCACCAGGATAGGGAGACAATCCGCGTATCTGATTTTGAATTTCTGAATATGATTTCGCCCAGTTGATTTCGCATTGCTCTGAAAAAATTTTGGGGGCTGAGTAAACAGGTTGAACAGCAACCTGAGGTGTTAGCTTATATTCCTCATTTAGAATCAGGTTAACTGTTTTCAAAACCAGGTTGGCTCCTTCAATTTTCATTCGGTCGTGCAATTCACCGGCTGTCTCATTTTCGCCAATTGAAATTTTTTCCTGAAGAATTATAGCCCCGGTATCAATTTCATGTTCAAGAAAAAAAGTGGTGAGCCCTGTTTCTTTTTCTCCATTCATGATTGCCCAATTGATTGGAGCTGCTCCCCGGTATTGCGGTAACAGAGAAGCATGAAGATTAAATGTTCCAACTGCCGGCATTGACCAGATAATTTCGGGAAGCATTCTGAATGCAACCACAACCATCAGATCCGGCTGAAGGGCATTAAGGCTTTCAATAAAATCCGGTGACTTTAGCTTTTCCGGTTGAAGTACAAAAAGATTTTTTTCGGTTGCATATTTTTTTACTGCCGATTCATGAAGATGAAGCCCGCGGCCAGCCGGTTTATCGGGTGCGGTTACAACCGCAGAAATATTGAAGTCATTTTTGACAAGAATAGCGAGAGAAGGAACAGCAAATTCAGGAGTTCCCATAAATACAATTCGGAAATCTTTTTTCTCTTTCGGCATCAATCAAAATCTTTATAGAGCAGGTATTTTTTTCTGACCGAATTAAATTTCTCAAGACCAGGCTTCCAGTCGTTACGAAATTGCAATACAGTTTTCCCTGTCATGATTCCGTTTTTTAAAGACTCAGTGCCTGCAAGTGTATCGAAATAAGAAGTGAAAAAATTTGGGCGATCAGGATAGGTTTGATACATTTCAACTAACCAGCTCAGGAATAAACTTTTTTGTGAAAAGAAAAATCCATTATTGTAAACCGATAAATCAAATCCGGTGCATAATTCATTTAAGTAAGGAGGGTTGGTAGCTCCGGCCCTTGAAGTAGGAGTGAACATAATTTTACCCAGCTTGCATCCCGGGTAGCCAAGTAATTGAAATGGTTTATCAGTTCCTCTGCCAAGACTTACCGGAGTTCCCTCAAAAAAACAGACAGAAGGGTAGAGATAAACTGCTGTCATATTCGGGAGATTAGGTGATGGTTTCCGTGGAAGAATATATTTTGTATTATGATCATATCCTTCGCATGAAATTATTTTCAAATCACATTGCAGTGAATCGCTTAAGAGCTTTTCACCATTAAGCATTTGTGCGTATTCACCCGGAGTCATTGCATACACAACAGGTATTGGTTGCATACCTACGAAGGATGAAAATTTTTTTTCGAGAATTGGACCATCTATATACCAACCATTTGGGTCCGGGCGATCAAGAATCAAAAGCTGAATATTGTCCATTGCACAGGCTTCCATTACATATTGCAAGGTGCTGATGTAGGTAAAGAAGCGGACTCCTACATCCTGAATATCATAAACTACAAGGTCAATGTTTTTCAAATCATCATGCGTGGGCTTTTTATGATTTCCGTACAGCGAGATCACGGGCAGTTTCGTTTTCAGATCTATAGAACTTTCAATTTCCTGACCGGCGTCGGCATCGCCACGGAAACCATGCTCAGGGGCAAAAATTTCTTTCACCTGCATTCCCGATGAAATCAGTGTATCCACTAAATGAACATTGCCAATGAACGAAGTTGCATTTACAACAAGGGCAATTCTTTTGTCTTTAAGAAGAGGGAAATATTTTTCTGTTTGTTCTGCTCCCGTTTTAACTGAGGGAAAAGGCCCAAATGGCTGAGCCATGCAAACGATCATATTCATGCAGAGAAGAAAAAAAATAAATGAGCGGATGATAAAAACCGTCAGGTATTTTCGTGAAGATGAAATGAGATTCAATGTTTGCGGGTGTATGTTTACTTTGCAATAATAAAATTGTGCCGATGGAAATTTGGTTGATGAAACAAACATGAATATTGGTTGATGTATTTAAAATCTAAAATCTAAAATATCAATTCTTAAATCCTTTGAACGCTCCCTGGTATATCACACGCCGAATTGCGCTGAGCCGACAGCCCAACTTTTCTCGCTTCATAGTACGGGTAGCAGTGGCAGCAATTGCTTTAAGCATGATGGTTATGATTATTTCAGGAAGCATGGTGAGCGGTTTTCAAAAAGAAATTTCAGAAAAGATTTTTGGATTCTGGGGCCATGTGCGAATTTTCGATTACAACAGCACACTTGGGTTTCAGGATAAAGCAATTTCTATTCACCAGAAATTTTATCCGTCAATTGAAAAAATGCCTGGCGTAAAACATATTCAGTCTTATGCCACCAAACCCGGAATTATTAAAACAAAAAATGAAATTGAAAGCATTGTAGTGCGTGGATATGGCGCCGATTTCGATACATCGTTTATTTCACAATGCATGGAGGTGGGAAAACTTTTCAAAGCCGGTGATACTTCGCAGCCACGAAAAATTATTCTGTCTCAAACCACCGCACAGCGCCTCGGTGTAGATGCGGGTGATGATATTGTTATTTACTTCATCCAAAACCCTCCACGCGTTCGCAAATTCAGAATTTCAGGTATCTATAAAACTGGCCTTGAGGAGTTCGATAAAATATATGCGCTGGTGGATATATCAGACATTCAGAAACTCAACAACTGGACGGCAGATTCTATCAGCGGATTCGAAGTTTTTCTTGATGATGTTAGGGATATTGATGCAATGGGAAAAAAAATTAATGAGCAACACATTTCGCAAAACCTGATTGCACAAACCATGAAAGAAATTAATCCGAATATTTTTGATTGGCTTAATCTGCAAAGCATCAATGAATATGTGATTTTGATATTGATGACATTAGTTGCAATTATTAATATGGTTACTGCTCTTCTGATTCTTATACTTGAACGAACCAATATGATTGGGATATTAAAAGCTACCGGAGCATCCAATGCTTTTGTCAGAAAAGTTTTTCTTTACAATGCAGCAATCATTATTTTCAGAGGAATGGTAATAGGAAATGCGTTGGGTTTTGGTTTGTGCCTGCTGCAGGCAAAATTTGGGTTGATCAAATTGCCGGAGAAAGAATATTATGTAAGCACAGCACCAGTGCATTTTGATTTCTTATACATAGCCGGTGTGAATGGCGGTGTTATGATTGTTTGTTTGCTCGTTCTGTTGATTCCAAGTTACCTTGTTTCAAGGGTAAATCCGGTGAAGGCAATTCATTTCAGATAAATTCGTTGTTCTATTTTTGAATCTCATGAAAGCAAAATCATTTTTAATTTTTCTCGTGTGCGTTGTTGCAGCAAGCACATTTTATTTTTCTTGTCTGAAGCCACCACAGTTTTCTGAGACTCCTGAAATAAATTTTGTGTCAATCAACAGCACGAATGTTATGGAGCAAGCAGATTCAATAAAAATGGTAATTGGTTTTAAAGATGGCGACGGTGATCTTGGCGTGCACCAGGATGATACTTCCACTAATTGTTTCATTACCGATATCAGACCAGGCAAACCAGATTACACCTATGGCTACAGGATTCCATTCATTACTCCCAACGGAACTGTAAAAGATATTTCAGGACAAATAAGCATCAGCCTGCCGGGCATCACATGTATACCAGGCCGCACCATTGACAGTGTTACATATAAAATTAAAATCAGAGACCGCGTCGGTCACCTGAGTAACGAGGTGGAAACACCATTGATACTGGTGACTTGCCAATGATTTATAACCACAGAGTTTCACAGAGTATTTGCTAAGAGTTACTCTGTGTTGAATTTACTCAGCGAAATTCTGTGGTTAGGAAATTAAAAACTTTTTCCAACACCAATCATCCAGCGGAAGGCGAGATAATTGGTCTCTTCATAAGGAAGTGAACTGATGAAGAGCGGGAAGTCCGCACGAATGGTGAATGGTTTTATTTCATCCAATTTGAAAAACCGTTTGATGGTGAAGAGCGTGCCCAGTCCTGCATCGGCACGAAGCGGCATGAGATAATTTTTTTCATCTTGTGAAATTGAAATGCATCCAGCATCACCAAAAATGTATGGTTCGAATTTGAAAGAGTTTTTAGTGAACTTCGGAGCAAAAGAAAATAATCTGTCGAACTGAATCTCGGCACTCACCGATGCTCCGCTGTTTCCTTTGTAAGTGGCAACCACTTCACCGTTCAAAATTTCGGGAGCGAGGTACCCGGCATAGCCGCGAAGATTAAGTCCGCCGCCATCTTGAAAATGATTGATGGTAGAACCGAATGTTGTCCACTCAGCTGGGAAGTAACCAATGCTGCGCGTGAATTTATCATCCAACATTCCTTCGGGATTATTTCCGCTGAGCCAGAGTTTACTTTCTTCAGGAAGGGTTCCGGTTGAGTATTGAGCAAACACTCTTGTATCAATATCAAAGCGTCCGAGTTTGTTGTGATTGATGAGTTCAGCGTTCAGCCAAGAATAATTTGTTGCGCTCCATAAAGCAGCAGCACGAAGATTCATTTTCAAAACAGTGTTGCCGCCGATGTAAGCGAAGTTGTGTTTCCAATCGAAGTTGAGAGAGTTGTTTAATGCGTTAGTAGTCCATTCATCATTATACAATAAATACACCCTTGTGTCTTCCCAAATTCTATCTCCTTCAGCTTCGGAATGTCTACTTAAAGATTGAAAATAAATATTCAATACATCCTTACTTCCTGCTAAGAACTCCAAACCTATTTTTTCTTTACGCAAACCATCAAGATTTTTTAAATCCAAATTCCAATTCACATATTTTGGAAAATCCTTGATATTGTCTTTGTAATCGAAAGAGAAAGAAACAGGAAACACATTACTCAATTGTTCTTCATTTCTATCATAATGAAAAGTTTGATTCTGCAACAGCGTTGAATTCCACCAAACATTGAAATCAAAAATGTGTCGCCACCTCATGTAATCACCTTCGAAGTGAAAGCCGGGTTTTATTCCGTCCACCGCATTATACCACAAGTCAGGTCGCCACTTTACGATGTAATGTTTCCAGTCATTGGAGTTTGAAATCTGAGAATCGAATTTCCATTTCGTGCTGCACTTCCAGCTATTGTCTGGCATATAAATATCAGCAAGGCGATTGCTCGGATCAATCACCACATTTTTTATTTTGGAAGAAGAAGTTACAGTCGCAGTGTAGGTAGATTCCAATTTGTCCCAGCCATACCATTTAGGCAACACAGTGGCATTGCTCTTCTTCGGATACCAGGTGTTTGGAATGGTGTAGTTTGAAGTTTTTCCATCTTTTGTTTCAACAGAAAAATCAATTGGCATTTGCATTCTTCCTTTCCGCTTGAAAGTGATTTCATATTTATCAGAAGTGCCTGCAACCTTTTTCACTGAA
>DMRR01000081.1 GCA_003455275.1 Bacteroidota bacterium
GTGGAAAGAGTTTGCGAAGAAATCGTAAGCAAGTAATTTCATTAATACATCTCCTCCCTCAATTCCTTCACTCTTTTATCATTCAGGTATTCATCAAAAGTCATCAGTCGGTCAATTGTTCCGGACGGAGTTAATTCGATTATACGGTTCGCAACTGTTTCCATAAAAGTATGATCGTGTGAAGTGAGCAACACCACTCCCGGAAAATTCTGACAACCTTCATTGAAACTCTGAATGCTTTCGAGGTCGAGATGATTAGTAGGTTGATCGAGCATCACCACATTCGGATTTTGCAACATCATTCTGCTGATCATGCAGCGAACTTTTTCGCCACCACTCAGCACATCGGTATTCTTCTTTATATCATCACCGCTGAAAAGCATTTTGCCTAAGTAGCCGCGAATGAACGGATCATCCACATCAGTGACATACGGTGGAACAAATTGATACAACCAATCCATCAGGTTCATTCCTTTAGAAAAGAATCCTGAATTTTCTATTGGGAGATATGCTTTGTAAATCGTAGTTCCCCATTCATAATTTCCATGATCAGCTTTCGTAATTCCGTTAATGATGTCAAAAAAATTAGAAACAGCTAGCGGATCTTTACTGAGTAGTGCAATCTTATCTCCCTTATGAATGCTGAATGAAACATTGTCGAACAGTTTTCTTCCATCCACTGATTTTCTGAGTTGTTCCACTTTCAAAATCTGATTTCCCACTTCGCGCATCGGTTGAAAAATAATTCCGGGGTATTTGCGATTGCTCGGTTCAATTTCTTCGATTGATAATTTCTCCAACGCTTTTTTCCGGCTCGTTGCCTGGCGGCTCTTACTTGCATTTGCAGAGAAGCGTGCAATGAAATCTAAGAGCGCTGCGCGTTTGTCTTCCATCTTTTTATTCTTATCCGCTAATTGACGCGCCGCCAACTGACTGCTCTCATACCAGAAAGTGTAGTTGCCGGTGTAAATTTTTATTTTGCTCTTGTCCACATCCGCAACATGCGTGCAAACTGCATCAAGAAAGTGACGGTCGTGACTTACAACAAGTACGATATTTTCATAATCGCCTAAAAAATTTTCGAGCCAGGTAATTGTTTCAATATCCAATCCGTTTGTAGGTTCATCAAGCAGCAGAATATCTGGATTACCAAAAAGAGCCTGCGCCAGCAGCACACGCAGTTTGTAGTTCGCAGGAATTTCCTTCATCAGTGAGTGATGAAATTTTTCTTCAACTCCAAGGTCGCTTAACAAGGCGGCGGCATCGCTCTCTGCTGTGTATCCGCCCATCTCACCAAACTCGGCTTCCAAATCTCCAGCACGCAGGTAATCTTCTTCAGTGGAATTTGCATCGGCGTAAATCGTGTCTTTGATCAATTGCACTTCCATCATCTTCTTGTGGCCGAGCATGACTGTATGCAAAACAGTTTCTTCATCAAATTCAAATTGATTCTGTTTCAGGAAACTCATCCGTTCATGCTTTCCTATTTCTACCTCGCCTTTGTTAGGTTCAATTTCTCCGCTCAATATTTTTAAGAAAGTGCTTTTGCCAGCACCATTCGCACCAATTACTCCATAACAATTTCCTTTTGTGAAACTGATATTCACCTCATCAAACAACACACGCTTGCCATAGCTCAATGAAATATTTCTAGCACTTAACATCTGTAAATTTTTTTTGATTTATCCCGAGGTATTCCGGGAAGTCGGCGAATGTATGCTTTCAATATTTTTGTGCGTGGATGGAAAATAAAAAATCCCAACCAGTTAATGATTGGGATTTAAAAAATATGATTAGTCTATTTCCCCTGCATATACCCAAGCACCTTAAACTCCGTTCTCCGGTTTTCCTGGTGTTGTTCTTCAGTACAGCTTTCGCAGGTTGGTGCACAATTCACTGCCGGCACAGATTCACCATAACCTTTTGCAGTGATGCGGTCTTTCGAAATTCCTTTTGAAATGATGTAAGCAACTGCACTTTCTGCTCTGCGTTGTGAAAGTTTTTGATTGTATTCATTACTTCCGCGACAGTCTGTGTGCGAGCTCAATTCAATCTTAATACTTGGATTTTCATTGAGAATTTTTACGAGCTTGTCTAATTCCAAAGCTGCATCGGGGCGAATGTTCGCTTTATCAAAGTCATAATAAATATTTCTGAGCACAATAGGTTTGTTGATCTCAATCTTCTCAATTTCAAGTTTGAGTGTAACCTTCATGTCTTCCGAAACTTTTTTTCCGATAGTAGTGATGTCTTCTGTTTTAGAGAAGTAACCATCCTTATTTGCAGTCACGGAGTAGTCAGTGTTCTGGCTGAGTTGAAATTTGAAATTACCATCTGCATCGGTGGTTGTGTTTTCTTTCACTCCGGTTTTCTTATTCAGCAGCGTAACGATTGCACCTTGCACAGGAGATTGATCGCTTTTGTTCACTACGCTTCCTGCGAGCGTAAATTTCAACTCCGGTTTTATGTAGTGATAAATTTTATCAGTGCTTCCATCATTGCTTTCACGATTGCTGGTGAAATAACCGGTTTCTCCATTTTTCTCAGGTAAGTATCCAAAGTCATCATGCGAAGTGTTAATCGGATAACCAAGATTCGTTGGTCGGCTCCAGCTGTTTCCATCTTTCTTCGAAGAATAAATATCAAGACCACCTAATCCATACAAACCATTTGAAGCGAAGTAGAGCATGGTGTCATTCATCATGTATGGGAACATTTCATTCATCGGCGTATTAATAGTTGATCCCAGATTCACCGGAGTTCCCCATCCCTCTCCTTCCTTCTTCACCATCCAGATGTCGGTGCCGCCTTGTCCGCCGGGCATATCGCTCACGAAGTAAAGTGTTGCACCGCGATTCGCAATTGCTGGATGACCGCACGAGTAATCATTATTGTTGAATGGAAGTTCCGTGATGTTTGTCCATTCTCCATTCGCATCTTTTGTAGCAGAATAAATTTTCATCAACACAATATCATCGCCGCTCTCTTTCACTTTTTTTCCTGTGTAATTATTTCTTGTGAAATACATCGTGCTTCCGTCAGGAGAAAATGTTGCATCGGCATCGTGATAAATTCCATTCACTGGTCCCTTCAATAATTCAGGTGCTGCAAAATTTCCTTCGCCATTATCCTTCGCATAGTAAAGATCTAAAAAATTTCTTCCCGTCCACTGATACACTTTCGCGCTGCTGTTTCTGTCAGAAGAAAAAACAATTCCTCCATCGTAAAACACAGGAGCCATTGAAGAGCCGGAGTTGATAGAAACATCTTCCACCATATACCTTGAAGAATCTTTTTTGAAATGATTCACTGAGTCGCATGAAGCGAGCAACATTGTTCCCACTTTATCGCCCGGAACTTTTTCAAGATACTGAGTGAGTATTCCTTTTGCGTCAGAATAATTTCCATTTGAAATCATTGCCTGCGCGCAATACAGGTAATCACTTGGGCGCGCATCAGGAAGTGCAATCACATCCTTATACCATTTCTCGGCTTGCTTCGAATTGTTCGTTGCACGGTAATCTTCTGCAAGCATTTTTTTCGCCTCTGGGAAATCTTTCATCGAAAGACATTTCTCTAACTTCGGAATGGATTTGTTGTAAGCCATATCCTGATAGAAGCGCTCTCCTGCAAGATAATATGAACCGGCGCAACTGCTGAACAATGCAGCAACCGCGAGCGGAATAAATTTTTTCATTCTATTAAAAACCATAGTCATCATTTTTATTTCTGCTCAGTCACATTTTTAGTTTTAGAAATAGCGCGGTGTCTTTATTCTCTGAATGTCATAACCGAAGTCATAGCCAATCATGATTTCATGCGAACCGTTCGAATAGTTTTTCAATTCAGATGTAGTGAAGTCATAGGCGTAACCAATGCGCAATTGTTTTGTTGCCTGCAACTCAATCATGCCCACAGCCGCGTCGCCCGTGCGATACGCGCCACCGATCCATAAAATTTTCTTGATGAGAAAATTCATGTTGAAGTCAAATTCAACCGGAGCGTTCTGCGTGTATTTAATCA
>DMRR01000063.1:0-576 GCA_003455275.1 Bacteroidota bacterium
TACCCATTTCAGGTTTTCAAAATGATTGTTGAGTTTGTTGTGGTCAAGGTGAATGACCAACATTCCCTTCTTTTGTGATTCCGGTAAAAAATTTTCTGCTACCAGGCGATGCACCAGTTTGCTATAGTTAATTGTGCGCTCACGCAAATCATCTTTAAAAAGTTTGCGATATATTTTTTGTATTCCTTCGCGAAGAGTGCTGAGTTTCTGATATTTTTTCAGCAGCTTGTGATAGTTGTCATCTTTTTTCTTTTTCCACTTAACTCCCGTGCGCAGCGGACTTATTTCTCTATGCAGCTTGCTCAGTTGCTCGCGCATGAAAACAAGTTGCGCTTCCACTTCAGATGAGCGTGGAGTAAAGAGTTTGAGTTTCACACAGCGATACCCTTCGACGATAGAACCTTTCAATAAATTTTCTTCATGCAAACTGTTTGTAGTTCGCACTCTTCCATAGTTCGATACTTCAAGCAATGTATGGTTAGTGATTGTTTCTTTTATTGAAACCGTTTTCCATTTTTCTTCAACAAAAATTTTCATTCTGTGTCCTTGATTAACTCACAACAAATATGATTCAGG
>DMRR01000063.1:947-13063 GCA_003455275.1 Bacteroidota bacterium
GCTTTTAATGCAAGAGGAAATTTCTCTTTATAGGAAAAAATTTTATTTAGTCCTTCTGCGAAAGCGCCGCTTGTCTCAGGATTAATACAAACGCCGCAATTATTTCCTTCCACGGCTTTGGCATATTCCGGTTGCGCTGTGGCGAGCACCGGAATTTCCGCCATGATGTAACTGAAAATTTTATTGTCGAGTGCGAGCCAGTAACTCAAATCTTTTTTGTTCCATGCAGAAACAATTCCGGCATCGCAGCCACTTAGCACTTCCGTGATTTTAGAAATAGGAATGAGTTCATGAAAAAAAATATTTGTCCATCTTTTTTGTTTCACCCATTCTTTAAACCAGAGTGAGTGCGAATCATCACCGGTGATAATTACTACTGAAAGATTTTTCATTTCAGAAAACTCAGAGAGAGCTTGCTCCATGCGCAGCGTGTGGCGGTAAAGATGCGCGCCTATGTAAACCACAATTTTGTTTTCAGCAGGAATAGAAAATTTTTTGCGCAGGTAATTGCTTCGTTCCTTCACTTCTTCATATCGCGGAATGTTGCGTGTGACAACAGGAGCGTTTTTGAGATTGAAATATTTCTGAAGGATTTCAGAAATGGATTCGTTAACCGTGATTAAGTAATCTGCAGAGCTTCCATCAATTTTTTCGCGGCGCACTTCAAGTCGGCGCACGAGCCATGATTTTAACCAAAGCATAAAACCCGGAGCAGAAACATGGAGGGGCCACTGGTGAAACAACTCGCGCGATTCATAAATCAGTATTGCATCCGGATTTTTTTTTCGGATGAGTGTACCAAGATGCAGCATCACGCGGTCGTGACAGTGAATTATTTCAAATTTTGTTTCCAGAATTTTTTCTGCAAATGCTGAAAGAATTTTTTCTCTTCTCCTGAAAATATAAATCTCCGGAGTGAAAATGCGGTGGATGAAATAATTTTCTTTTTGCTCTTCATCGGGTTTCGCATTTCCCTTCATGCAAAAAAGATGAAGCTCAATGTCAAGAGAAGCGAGCGACTCTGTTTCCAGCAACGCCCGGCGATCAATAGTGAGATTATTATCGAGAAGAAGCGCAACTTTCTTCTTCATGCATTCAGTAAATAACTTTTATTACTTCAAATGCTTCTGCGAACTCAGCGCCGATCTGAACGCCGCGCGCAGTAGCTAGGCCGCGGATGAAAGCTTCATTCAGGTAAGCGCGGTGTGATTGAGATTTATATTCTTTAAGAGCTTCCATTTTTTTCTGAATATTTTCTTCTGAAAGTTTCAGAAAACAATTAGTCTGAAAATTCAAATTATTCCATGGTAACTCGTAACCAAAAATTGTGGCGTCTTTAAAGGCGCGCAACCCTTCATTGTGAATCACCTGATGATCCTGATGCAGATCAGATGAACAGGGAAGAAAAACTACATCGGGGTTCAGTTCTCTTTTAAGCACCACCATGTCTTCCAAAATATTTTGACGGTAAGTGCTGAAATGACGAACATCATAATCAAACAAGCGGAGATTCTGTTGTGGAATGCCCAGAATTTTTGTAGCTGCTTTTAGTTCTTTTTCTAATGTATCGGGAGCAAGTCCGGGTTCGAGTGATCGCTTGCAGAGCGAAAAAGCAGCGTAGTAAATTTCTTTTCTTTCGCTGAGGAGGCGCGAAATACTTCCGCCCAAACCAAGCTCGCCATCATCAGTGTGCGGAGCTAAAATCAGGAATCGATTTTTGTCAATCATAGAGGGCGAAGATAAACATGCACATTATCTGATTGTGATTTCTCATTCACCAAGCAACCGCCGGCTTTGCAGCGAGGAAAATATTTTTTCTTTATCATACTTCCTTTTCAAAAAAAGAAATTCATTTATCCGTGGTTGTGTTTTAATAAAAACTTCGGCTGAAAGACGGGCATCTTTTGCTAAATAAAATCTCCCCTGATATTTCATCACTACTTCATCCATTTCATTCATCAATGAAAAATATTTTTCAGTTGCAGGAAAATCCAATGCCAGGCACAAGCCCTTCATTGGAAATGAAAGAATTCCTTTTCCCTCTTCTCCAAAATTTTTAAGGACAGCCAGGTAGCTTTCGCAGTGGCGCAATTTCATCAATGAAAATATTTCTTCCAGTCCTTGCTCTGCATTTTCAAGCGGCAGAACAAATTGATATTGCACCATTCCGGCTGTTCCATAAAGGCGGTTCCAGTTTTTGATTTTATCGAGTGGAAAATGAAAATCAACAATGTGTCTCAGTTTTTTGCCTTGCCGGGTTGTCAGCTTCCGTGTTTTATTATAAATATTAACTCCTGCAGCGTTCAATATTGCGAATGGAAAAGAGAAAGGAATATTGAATTTGAAATTTTGCTTCATAAAAATCTTTTTCCCTTTTCCGGCGAGCGAAGCCTCCTGTTTTGTTGCATAATTGGCTGAAGAAAAAATACCAGAGATGTTTTTATCAAATGCATCAAGCCAGGCAACGCAAAACTCGTCGCTGCAATTTTTCATCATCTCAATCACCAGCGACAGGCTTTTTACAAAGACAGTTTTTTCAGTCATATAACAGCTTTCCAATTTCTGCAACTGAATTTTTGCACGAAGAATAATTGCGATCAAGCCCATGCCGCCCGTAACGGCAAAAAACAATTCAGAATTTTTTGCAGCAGAACAGTTGACTACCTCGCCAGAGGATAGCATGACATCCATCTCGGCAATATGATTTGAAAAACTTCCTTTCACCATGTGATTCTTCCCGTGTATATCAGCGCTAATTGCTCCTCCGATTGTAACATCTGCGGTTCCCGGAACAATCGGGAGCATCCACCCCGCATGAACAATGAAGTTAAGAATTTCACGAATGCTTACACCGGATTCAATTTCTATAATTCCGGTTAATGGATCGAAGTGAACAATTTTTTTCAGCGTGGTGAGGTCAAGAATATTTTCAGCAAGCGATGAATCGCCATAGCTTTTCCCGAGTCCGCGAGGAATAATTTTTTCTGAATGAATTTTTATTCCTTCTGATGAAAATGAAATTATTTCTGCCTTCACTTTCAGGAATCTTCCCCAACTCTTTACAAGTTTTTTCATAGTGAAATCAACTCAATACAAAATTCAAAACAGCTTGTTTTGATTTTTCAGGTTCTTCAAACATTCCCATATGCGCGCTGTGCTGAAGCAAACAAATCTGAGCTGATGCAGGAAGATGAGACATCATCAAACTTTTTTCGAATGGAATTGCGAGATCATGCTTGCCTATTATCATGAGAATGGGTAGCGAAGTTGTTGAAAGAAAACTGGTTTTATCTTTCCGGTTGCCCATTGCAAGCGAGCCATTCGCAATCGCCGATGCCGGAAAAACTGCTGCGCGATCTTCGAGTGATTGTATTAATAATTTATTGTTTGCTGCAAATTCATTTGTAAATAGTGTTGGAAAAAGTTCGTGCGCAAAAACTTTGCTTCCATTGCTGAGCACAAACTCTGCTACTTTTTTTCGGTTCTGTTTTTTTTGATCATCGTCCTGGAAACATGAACTATGAAATAATCCAATCCCGCACAGGCGGTCTGAATATTTTTCTGCAAAAGCAAGAGCTACATAACCTCCCATTGAATGTCCTACCATAAAACACTTTTCAATTTGTTCGGAAATCAAAACTGCTTCTATGGCATCGGCGATGTGTTCTAAGGTGGTATGTTCGGTACCCGGCAATGATTTCCCAAAGCCCGGAAGATCAATACAAATGATTCTAATATCCTTTTCAAGCGGAACAATGAATTCATTCCATACATTGAGATCTTCACAAAAACCATGAAGCAACACAAGAATTTTTTCTCCGTTTCCGGTGAATGAATAATTGATTTTCGATTGAAGATGATGAATGTTTTTTTCCATTCAGGCGAAAATAAATTCACTTATCAGAGCCGGTAAAGCGCGGGCGAAAAATTTTCGGTAAAATAATTATCGCAATAGCATCACAGTTCCTTTTCGCTCTGTGTTGCGGCCTTGCCCATCTACTACCTGCACCAGGTAAGCATAAACACCCTGCTCTGAAGGCCTTCCTTTATAATCACCATCCCAACCTTCATTGAAATCAGTTGTTGAAAAAATTATTCCACCCCAACGATTGTAAACCTGAAACAAATAACTCTTGTTATCAGCAAACCGGAGAACTGGTTTGAAAATATTATTCTTTCCATTCGGAGCAAATGCATTAGGCACCATGATTTTTAAAAGCTGATCAATACAGACCTCGTTGGATTCGCTTCTCACGGTGTCAATGATTCCATTTGGAAAGTGTACTGTATCAGTGGCAATAATTTTATAACAAAGAGTTCCATTTGATTCTGTGACCAAATCAGTAACATCTTCTTCATAACTCAGCGTTGAAGCGTTTACACTGTCAACAAATATATAGGCTCCGCCGGGCGTGCGCCGCAGGATAGTGTAACTCTGAACATCACCGTACTGCAGATAAAAGAAATCGCTCCAGTCAATATGATTTTTTAAAGTGCTGTATGAATTGCCGGTGAGCAGTATGCTCTTCCCTGATGAGGAAACTGTATCGGCACCACAGCTGTCAATTGATGTGAATCGGTAGTAATAACTATAGTCAGAAGTAAGTGCGCTGCTATCAGAAAACAAGTTTATTGCGTTCAGGTTTGATGGTACAGAAACCACCGCAATATCCGCAAAGGAAACTCCATCAGTGCATCTTGAAATTTTCAAGCTTCGTACATCAGAATTTGGGTTCATACTGAAAAATATATTTACAACTCCCGGTGAGGCAACTGTTACATTTCGAACATAAAAATCTGCAACCGGCGCATCAGGATTGGGCGGAATGCAAATAATGTTTGACATAGAAATAAAACTCGTAGCCCCGGTGTCGTCATAAGCCACTACATAAAAACACAAATTATCAGCTCCATAAAAAAAAGTTGCGGTAGTATCAAAGGTTGAATCAATACGGACATAGGCCCCATTATTCACTGACTCAAAAACTTCATAATGATGAACGCCGCCAAGCCAGTTTCTGTATCTCGTCCAGTACAGATGGCCGGTAGTGCTGCAATTAGCTGATAGATTAAAAAGGAAAACAGTTTGATGCGGATTCAGATTCAGATTACCAATCTTTCCGCAGCTATCCATAGCAGCTATTGTGTATGATGCCGGACCCGCTGCAGTGTTTGCTCCGGGAATGGTATCGAATGAGGTGCTGCTGCCATAGACCGTATCAATTGCAAAATACTGCCCGCCAAGAAAGAGATAAATTACATAAGCATAAATCTCAGGATCAGTTCCGGGTTGCCATTGCAGAATAGCACCGGCCGGGCCGGGGGGATAGGCGGTAATGAAATCAATTAGAGGAGCTATTGGTGGTAAATCATCGAGGGTATCACTATTCTGTGGATTATAACCCGGGCAATTAAAAATGCTGACCATATAAAAACTCCAATTGCCGGAATCAATTCCCATAAGTGTTGTATCGGTTTGCATTTGATTGGAAATTGTTGCCACAATACCATAAGGTCCGCCATTAAAACTTCCATATATTTCATATGCTATAAATGGCCCGCAGCCATTAACAGGATCAATCCATGATAGAGAAATATCGGTTCCATTAGATGTTACGCAATTCAGATCCGGAGGGAAAAGTGTTTGAGCTCTTCCGGAAAATGAAATCAAGATAAAAATAAAAAAAGCTGAAATCCGTGCTGACATAGCAATTGGCTTCAACGATAAAAATACAATATGTGATATGCGTCGATCAAAAGTTTTAATCGGTTTTCTTACTTGTCGTCCTTTGGTGAGGGCAATTATTTTTTTCCAACCACAACCTCAATCATAGAATCAGGATGCAGATAACGATTTGCAAGTTGTATCAAATCATCAGAAGTTACATTCATCATTTCTGAAATGCCGTTTTGAAAATCTGCGGGAGTCAGATTATATAAAATCAGATGCTTTAAAACTTCAGAAACATTAAATGCGCCATCGGTATCTGAAAGAATGGTTCCCATGATATAATTTTTAACCAGCCTCAATTCGTCTTCTGCAACTTTTTGGTTACAGAGATTCATCATCTCTATCCTGATCTGATGAATTGCATCAAGTGTTGCATCAACATTTACTTCAGTTGCCACACAGAAATAGGCATCATCGAGAAATGAAGCGGCGGTACTGTATATTCCATAACAGTATCCTTTGTCTTCACGCAAATTCGACATAAGCCGCGAGCCAAAATATCCGCCGAAGATCATGTTAAGGACTTTTACTTTACTAAAATCCGGATGCAAACGATTGATAAATCGCCGTCCGATTCTAATAGCAGACTGAACCGCATCTTTTTTTTCTTCATAAACTTCTTTTCCACTGAATGAATGAATTACAGGTTCAACGGAAATTTTTTTTGATTCAGAAAAATTTTCACTGCCGAAATATTGTTCAATCAGCTTTACAGTTTGATCTGAAACTTTTCCGGCAATAATTGCTGTGCAGTTATCAAAATGAAATCGGGAAGAATAAAACGAGATCAGTGATTCGCTATCCAGATTTATTAAATCACTTTCTGTTGTAGTGTAACCTATGAAATGATTTTGGCCAAAGAGAGATGCTGTAAAATTCCGTTGTGCGAGGAATTCAACTTTTTCAAGATTCACTAAAATTTTCTGTGTGTGATTTTGAATATAGGTCTGAAGTTCGCCGGTTGGAAAAATTGCTTCTGTCAGAATCTCATGTACAAGCGGAAGAAGTTTGGGAACATGTTTATTCAAAGAGAAAAATGTTACAGAACAGGAATCAATAAAAGCCTGTGAGTTGAGCGAGGCGCCATAGAAATCAAAAGCTTCAGCGATTTCTTTTGATGAATGTTTTGAAGTTCCGTCACGCATCAATTGCGAAACAGCCCCAGCTACACCTTTTGCCTGTTCGTGCCTTCTTCCTGCTTTGAAAATTAATTCGAGTTTTAAAACATCCTGCTCACCAGCATTAATTATATGAGCAGTCATTCCATTTTTAAAAACTGTTTTTTGAACCGGAAGCAATTCAATCTTCTCAATTGATTTCAGCTGTGGCTCACGGGTGCGGTCTAATAACATGGGAGCGCAAAGAAATACAAGTTGCCAGATGGAGGTTGATTGACTGGAATTTTTCTTTCAACCCATTAAATAAAAATTGAAAACGAGATGCGGTTAATTACTTCTCACGAATTTCTGCGTGTAGTGATGTCCTGCATTATCTAAAAAGGTAAGGAAATAAATTCCGGCAGGAAGAAATCCGATATCCATTTGTGTCTGGTTATTTCCCTGCGAAAGTGGAACAGACAAAGTTTTAAGAATATTACCTGAAATATCTACAACTGAAATGTTTGTGTTTGCATCGGTTTCTGCTGTAAGCGATATGCTGATACGGTTGGTTGCGTTCGATGAAAAAACTGAAACATTAGTAAACTGATTATTATTTGACATTACCTGCGTAGTGGATTGTGTCCCGGCAGCTAAAGACATATCATGTGTTACAGGATTTGCAGAAATTCCGTAACCATTATCAATTGGTGATTCATTATTCACACTCTGTATTGCACTGTAATTAACGGTTCCATCAATATCAGTTTGTTTCAAACGATAATAACTGACGCCTGACATGGGTGCATTATCGGTGTAAGAATAAATGTTCTGCGATTGTGAATTTCCATTTCCGGGTGCCTCATAAATTGTTTCGTAATCCTGTGCGTTTGCGCTCCTTTCAAGTGAGAAAAATGCATTGTCGGTTTCATCTTCTGTTACCCACTGAACCTGTACTGAAGGTGAAGTATAGGTCGCAACAAAAGAACTGAGCGTCACATTCGCTTTTGATGATTTGCTTATTCCATTGAACCATAAGAAGGCTCCGGCAGAAATGACGATTGCCATTATGGATACAGACGAAATAATCAGCAACCGCTGAGTGGTAGATAATCTAACTTTAGGGATTTGTAAAAGTTTGATCTGCATAAAGACAACTGTGTTTTAATCCAAGGTCTTTACAAATTCAAGTTGAAATTGTTGCATTAATGTCCCTTTAAATTTTATTCAAAAAATCAATACAGAAACCAAGCATAAATTCAATCGTACCGTGGGATTGAAAATCACCTCTACATGAAAAAGTCATTAGTTCAAGGAACTAAGACCTCTCCTCGCATTCGCGTTTCTCCTGCACTTGTATATTCTTCTATTGCCCTCATATTTTTAGGAACAGTTTGCCTGATTATGTTTCTGCTTTCAACTTTCAGGAGCGAAAATGTTTTAGCAAATGAGGTTTCGCAGGAAAATACTGTAACACATTTTGAGATAAACATGATTGGAAATCCAGATAGTGTTTTCCTCTCGCCTAAGACTACAAGAACCGGCAAACTCAACTATGCGGCTGATAATGATAATTGTATTGAGTTTCATATTTCATTAGACAAAAATGCTGAGGGGATAAAATTTGAAATTGCCTCCGGCGAAATTCCATCAGGCTCTCTTTACTATTATATTGATGGACAAAATCCGGTAGCCATTGGCCAGTCAATTTGCCTGAACGGAACTCACACAATTTCCTTTTGCAAACCGGGCAATTCAGAAAATTCTTATCGCATCACTTCTTTCAGTAAGGCATCTTTTCCAAAAGATATTTCTGTTCGAACCGGTGGTCCGGCTGTGTTGCTGAAGACAAATGGTTTGCTCTCTTCAAGCGTGAAATGGAAATCTGTTTCTCCAGGATATGAAGGTCAATTCAATTCGCTGCTCAGCAATTCAGAAGGAAGTATGGTTTCATTTCTCTCTTCAGAAAATTGTCCGCATGAAATTGCTTACGAAATTTCCGGGATTCATCTCAGCGCGTGTGGCGCAACTGAAATGGTGACGGATACTTTTCGCATTACCGTTTTTTCTTCAATGAAAATAAATATTACTCCTGCGCAGCCACTGATCCCTGCTGGCGGAGTTATTGAAATACACTCCGGTGTTTCGGGAGGAAAAGGAAAATATTCTTTTGAATGGTACGACGAGAAAAATCAAATTGTTGGTCATGATTCCACACTGAAAGTTTCGGAAGAAGGAAACTACACAGTGATCGTATATGATGAAATGAGTGCAACGATGAGCAACGCAACGAAAATGATTTTGGTAAAACAATCAAATTGCAAAAAGCCGGAAGGAATTTCGGTTACCGACATAAAACCTTCATCAGTAAAAATTTCGTGGACAGAACAGCCAAACATTTATGGATACAAAATCAGGAAGAGATTGGCAGGTGAAAATGCGTGGTCAAGTTCAGGAACTATTCTTCCATACACTACCAGAACACTGAACACGCTGGTAGATAACACGCCTTATCAAATTCAATTGCAGGCAATCGCCAACCCAATGACGAATGATACCAGTCAGTGGTCTGATATAATTTCTTTCACTACAAAATCTTATTGCAGTAATCCTGAAGAGTTGAATGTGGTAAGCGTGGGTGATACATCTGCAAACATTCAGTGGAGCAGCGCTGACAATGCAGTGAATTATAAATTCCGCTATCGCAAACAAGGTGATGAAAACTGGACAATAAAAAACCAAAGTGCAAGTTTCCCGTGTGAAAGAAAACTGAAAGGGCTGGAGCCCAACACCAATTATGAATTGCAAGTGCTGAATGAATGTTACTGGAAATCCGGAACTGAATTTACAAAAAGTATTTTCTTCAAAACTTTGGATCAGAAAAAATCTTTCGAAGAAACAGAAGCAAATAAAATTTCAAAAGGAGAATTCAATTTTCAATCAAATCCCGGAACTGGAAATTTTTCTTTCACAATTATCACGAATGCAGAAGGAAAATATCATTTGGAAATTCTGAATATCAGCGGAGCAAAAATTTATGAAGAAGAAGTGAATGCTGTTTCAGGTATCATAACAAAAAATCTTCAGCTAAATAATAATTTACCGAATGGAATTTATTTCGTCCGTATCCGAAACAGTGCGAAAGATTATTCAACCACTGTTTTGATAAGTAAATAGTTTCCTGAGCCCAATTCTTATTTCCCTGCTGCTTTAATTTTCAACTTTTAGAAAGAGGAGAAAATAAGAGTAGAAATATACTTTTGTGCTCCCTCAATAAAAATAAACACAATGAATAGTATACCGGTAGTTGACCTTAGTCATTTTAGTTCTAATGATCCAGACAAAAAGCAGGGATTTATTAAATCTCTCGGAGACGCCTATCGAGAAGTAGGATTTGTATCGGTAAAAAATCACGGAATAACAGATGCACTGATTGAAGATTTATATCGTGAGGTGAAAGCATTTTTCAGTTTGCCTGATGAAATAAAACGCAAGTATGAACGAAAAGAACTGGCGGGTCAGCGTGGATATACATCGTTTGGGAAAGAACATGCAAAGCACAGTACAAAAGGTGATCTGAAAGAGTTTTGGCAATTTGGTCAAACAGTTATTGATGGAGATGCTATAAAATCTGAATACCCCGATAATCTTTGGGTAGACGAACTCCCGGGATTTAATGAAGCGGGACTTCATGCATTCAGAAGTTTTGAAAACTGCGGAAGGCAATTGCTTCGTGCAATTGCAACCTATTTAAAACTACAGGAAAATTATTTCGACGATAAAATTCATAATGGTAACAGCATACTGCGTGCAATTCATTATCCGCCTATAACTGAAGAACCAGATGGGGCGTTAAGGGCAGAAGAACATGAGGATATCAATCTTATTACTCTTCTTGTTGGGGCAAGTGCAGAAGGTTTGCAAGTGCAGAAAAAAGATGGTAGCTGGCTAAACGCAACTGCACAACAGGGACATATTATAGTTAATGTTGGCGACATGCTTCAAAGGCTCACGAATGATTATTTAAGAAGCACAACACACCGTGTGGTTAATCCGCCTAAAGAAATGTGGGGCACATCCAGATATAGTATTCCATTTTTTCTTCATCCACGCAGCGAAATGAAACTTAACTGTCTCGCAACATGTGTCAATTTCGATAACCCCAAAAAATATGATGACATAACAGCAGGCGGTTATCTGGATGAGCGGCTTATTGAAATTGGATTGAAGAAACCAAAAGCTTAGCAGGTTATGTTGAGGGGAAGGAATCTGCTTTTTATCAGAGATACTTTCCTGCTTGGAGTAACAGCCTTTGGCGGACCTCAGGCTCATATTGCTATGATGCTTCAGCTTTTTGTCCGTCGCAGAAAATATTTATCCGAAGAAGAATTAATGGAGGCACTGGCTTTTTGCTCCATGCTTCCCGGACCAACTTCTACACAAACACTTATCACTATTGCTTTAAAGCGAGGAGGAGCTTCACTCGCCTGGATTGCACTTGCAGTATGGGCATTGCCTGCAGCTCTTTTTATGACTGCACTCACACTCGCATTTACTTACTATGAAGCAAAAGGTTTCTCACTTGATTTCTTAGTGTTTGTTCAGCCAATGGCAATTGGGTTCATTTTGTTTGCTGCTTTTAAAATAGGAAGAACAGTTATCAAAAATGAAGTTGGAGTATTTCTCATGCTGCTATCACTCGCGATTACTGTTTTCCTAAATGCTCCCTGGGTTTTTCCTGTAATGCTATTTGTATGTGGAATGATCACCAACTTTTCGAACAGAAAAATTCTCCCTCCGCTTTCTAATAGGCCTGGTGTAAATTGGAGGGTTTCTTCTCTCAATCTTGGATTACTCATTCTCTTATTGATTGGTGCAGCAGTGGTTGGTGCTATTACACATCATCGTTCAGCAATTTTGTTTGAAAATTTTTTGCGTTTCGGTTCTATAACATTTGGTGGTGGTGGTGTATTGGTACCCATGATGTTCGAACAATTTGTAAAACACCGCGCTTATCTGACCGCCAATGAATTCATAAGTGGTTATGCATTGAATCAGGCTGTACCGGGACCAGCATTTGCATTTGCAACATTCAGCGGTGGAATGGCGCTAAAAGAATTCGGACTGAATTATCAATTGCTCGGATGTGTATTAGGAACTATTGGAATTTTTATGCCCGGGGCATTAATGGTATTTTTTATTTATCCCCTTTGGCAATATTTGAAAAGTTATCGTTTTATTCAGCGTTCACTTGAAGGAATAAATGCCGCAGCAACAGGGATGGTGCT
>DMRR01000249.1 GCA_003455275.1 Bacteroidota bacterium
TGGGGTGATTTTCTATCATGAACCAAAACGGTGTTCCAAGACCTGAAGTAATTATGATTCCAAGAAAAAAAGAGCCGACATTTTTTGAAGTCAAAGAAAAAAGAAACTCCCAGGTCAATGCAGCAAGTACACACATAAGTGGAAGCATGAACAACATCTGGCGCATGCCGTCATAAAGTGGTGAATGCTTGTAGGCGGCATAAGCCCACGGGAAAAGAGTAGCGAAGAACACAAGCAACACTAAGGTTGAATTAATTTTTTTTCTTGCTACGAACCATAATACCGCCTGAGCAATAAATGGCAGCAAGACAACAATGGGAGTGATCATCTCCAGCCATTTCGGAATGTAGTACCACGGAATGTCGTTCGACATCATTAGCCTTCCATCGAATAACAAACCAATACCCATAGAGAAATTAGTGGTTTCACTAAGCGCACTGAATGGATTAGAAAGAGGACCAACTAAACCATAAGGCCAGAACAACAAACCACCGAAGTATCCAATCAATGAAACTATGATCATTCTTGAAATCAGGAAACTCATTGATTTGGTTTCGCCTATTAGTTTTCTTTTTTCTTTTGAAAGAATATATGCACCCATAACAAATGCCCACAACATCCCGATGAGCAGAATTCCACCCACACGCATATTGATAGCCAGAGCAATGCTGATCGATGAGAATGTAAGTGTGCGCAAACCCGGTCTTGGTAATTCCTGCACTAACCTCACTAAATAATAAATTGATAAAACATAAGTGAAGGCAAATGGAATATCCTTCGGGTTGTTCATACTCTGCCCGAAAAACTGCGGAAAGCAGGCAAGTAACAACACTGCAATAAAAGCAGCGCGCCAGTCTGCTAATCTTTTTGCAAGCAGGCCACAGAAAAGAATAGCAAGCCAACCAGCAATTGCATTGATAAGATGGCGCATATCATATTCATCCAACCCGCCGATGTATCGATTTGCTGCTGCAGAAATCATTGGAAATAATCCGCCATAGAGTTGCAGGTTTTCCTTGTTACCGACTTTAAGGTTAAGGCAACTTGTATCTTTTCCGAATGAAGTATAGAAGTTCAAAACTTTTTCTCCATAAACTTTCTGATCCAGATCGTCGCCCGTAATTCCATAATGAAAACTCAATGATGTCATCAGAAAAAATAATCCGGTAATTGCTAATGCAAACAGGAATCGGAAAACCGGCTGAACATCACGCTGGCCATCTTTTAACTTTATTTCTGAAAATGGCTGAACAAAAAACCAACTCAACTTTAACAATAGAGTGCGGAATAAAACTGAGAAAAACATTTTAGCTCCGTCCACACCAACTGAAATTTTGCTGCCCTGCATTGCTTTCCAGGTCACAGGCATCTCAGTAATTTTTGCTCCTGACAATTGCGCCCGGTACAGCAACTCTACATCATGTGCCCAACCGGCAGTTTTTAATTGACCGAAAATTTTCTTTGCCAAATCAGCAGGATACAGTTTGAATCCGCATTGTGTATCGCGAATATTTAATGGAGTGAGAAGCCGGACAAATACATTAAATATTTTTCCAATGAAGTTGCGCGATTTCCTTTCAGTGACTTTTGAAGATTTTAATTCTCTGCTGCCAATCAGGATGGACGATGGTTGTTGGATTATGGATGAGTTTGATGCAACCCAATTATTGACTTCAATTGGTCGTGTGCTCATATCTGCATCAAGTGTCAGAATGTGTGAGCCGCTTGCCTGCGTCACACCTTCGCGCAATGCAAATCCTTTTCCCTGATTTTTTCCGGGACGAACAAGCATAAATTTTCCCTGCGCATTCAGCTCTTTATACAAATCGCTTTCTTCAATCAGCGCCGAAGTATTGTCCTTGCTGCCGTCATCAACTACAATTATTTCAAAGTCAAATTTTTTATTGCGAACAAAGTCACGCAGGCCGTCGAGCATTTGGGCAACGCGTCCTGATTCATTGTAGCACGGAATAACAAGAGATAACTTAGTGATTGCTGACATTCAGAGTGATTGCGACAAATGTAATTTTTGAATAGAATTTCGGCCCGAAATGATTCTATAAAGGAATTATCATTCATCGAAAAATTTTTTTGTGAAAATGAAGCTAAAATTATTTTTGGAAAAAATATTTTAAAATGAATCGGATGCAGGAACAGGAAGTAGCTGATGATATTTTGATTGACTTCGGAAATTCAAATGTCATTGTTCACAATGATGACTGGCACACTTTCGACCAAGTTATATATCAATTGAAAAGAGCCATTAACTGTTCAGCACAGCAGGCAGAAAAATTTGCATTCGAAATTCACAATAAAGGGAAGGCTAAAGTTTATTCCGGATCTATGGAAGATTGCTTGTATGTAAGTGCCGTGCTGGAGGAAATTGATTTGATGACTTCTGTGGAAGCATAGTGATAGTTATTTTTTAATACAGTCATTTCCTATTTTTTCTTCTGCAGATTTTATTTGAAATTATTTTCTTCGTCGGCTGATGACGGATGAAGAATTAAAATATGCAATCGCGCTAACGCAAATTCCAGGAGTGGGTGATGTGATTGCAAAATCATTAATCAGTTATTGCGGCGGAGTTGAACAGGTTTTCAAAAAGAAAAAATCACATTTACTCAAAGTGCCGGGCGTTGGTCCTTTGATTGCGGATGCGGTTGCAAGTTTTGCAGATTTTTCTGCAGCTGAAAAAGAAGTTCAGTTCATTCATAAACATAAAATTCAACCCATCTTTTTTACTGAAGAAAATTATTCGCAGGCATTGAAGCAAGTTGCAGACTCTCCTATCCTGCTTTTCTTCAAAGGGAATTGCAATTTGAATGAAGGAAAATTTATTTCCATTGTTGGAACACGACATGCAACAGATTATGGAAAAGAATGGACTGAAAAATTTGTCGAAGAAATTTCGGTTTACAATCCTGTAATTGTGAGCGGGCTTGCATTTGGGATTGATATTGCCGCTCATAAAGCTGCACTCAAACACGACCTCAAAACAATTGCTGTTCTTGGTCATGCGCTGAATACAATTTATCCAGGGCAGCACCGTGGCACTGCAGAAAAAATGGTGGAACAAGGCGGATTACTCACTGAGTTTTCTACTGCAGATGATTTTATTAAGGAAAACTTTCCGGAGAGAAACAGAATTGTTGCCGGCATGTGTGAAGCAATAATTGTGGTAGAATCCGGAGCCAAAGGCGGCGCACTCATCACTGCTGAAATTGCTGCGAGCTACAATAAAGATGTGTTCGCTGTCCCCGGAAGAGTGAGTGATAATTTTTCAAAAGGATGCAACTACCTGATCAAACAAAACAAAGCAGCAATGCTTGAGAGCGCTGAAGATTTTATTGCGATGATGAATTGGAAAACTGATGAAGTAAAGAGCGAAAAAGTAAAGCAGCGCGAAATTCTCTTTGACCTTGAACCGAATGAGCAAACAGTTGTAGATGTATTGAAGCAAAAAGAGAATGTTCATGTAGATGAACTCATGCATACCGCCTCACTCACCAGCAGCCAGTTTGCAGCTACGCTTCTGAATCTTGAATTGAAAGGAGTGATTAAAGTTATGCCGGGGAAAATGTATCGGCTTAACTGATGTGCTAATGTGTTGATTTGAAAATTTGAAAATGAATAAGGCTC
>DMRR01000117.1:0-3773 GCA_003455275.1 Bacteroidota bacterium
ACTTGTATCTCGCGGTTGAGCGCACCCACAATATCCACGCGCGTAATTTCTTTCTGACTCTCCACGCGGTCTTTCACTTCGTCAGCATATTTCTTCAGCTTGTTCAAATCATAATCGCCATAGAGATTCACGAACATGATTGGTATTTCAGAGAAATCAATTTCCTGAACTCCCGGAGGATTTTTTAAATCCGATGGAAGATCGGGTTTCGATTTGTCCACTTCATCTTTCACTTTCTGCTTGCAGGTGGCAACATCAATTCCGGTGTTGAACTCCACAATGATGTTGCTGAAATCCTGAATGGAATTGCTGGTCACTTTCTTCACACCATTAATACTCTTGATGCGTTTTTCCATTGGTTTCGTGATCAGATTTTCCATATCAGCCGGTGAAGCGCCGGGGTAAATCGTGCTCACATAAATGGTTGGAATCACAATATCAGGAAACCGCTCCTTCGGTAAACTGTTGTAAGAAAAAATTCCCATGAGGGAAATAATAACCGCAAGAACATAGATGCTGGTTCTGTTATCAATGGACCAACTGCTTGCGAAAAATTCTTTAGTCGTATCTTTCATAATTTTTTAGCTGTTAGCTTTTAGCTATTAGCATTTTGGTATAGTGTATTAAAATCTTAATTCTTAAATCTCAACTCTTAAATCTTAATGAGTTCCCCATCTTCCAAATCCTGAAACCCAACCGTGATAATTGTATCGCCTTCTTTAAGACCATCGAGTATTTCAACTTGACCGTCATAGTCTCTTCCGGCTGATACAATTCTTTTATGAGCTACTGATTGTCCTTTGTCATTTTTTTCAGCAACGAAAACAAAATTTCCTTCGGTTGAATTTTGAACAGTATTAAGAGGAATGACAATTGCGTGAGGAGATTCGTAATCCACTACCATCATTTTTGCAATCATGTTCGGGTGCAAATCGGCATCTGTCGGAACACTTACCTGAACATTGAAAGTTCTATTCATCGCGCTGATTACTTTACTTACGAATGAAACTTTTGCATCAAGTTCTTTTCCTGCATCAGGGAATTTTACAATTACCGAATTTCCTACCCGAATCTTAGAGGCATAATTTTCTGATACATCTGCTTTCACTTTAAGCGATCCCATATTTACCACACGAATAGCAGGGAATCCCGGCGCAGCTGTTTGCCCTAACTTCAGCATTACTTCATCTATTGTTCCATTGATTGGAGATTTAATTTTATAAAGCTCCAGTTGCTCATTCATGGTTTGCAATTGTTTCTCTAAAGATTCCTTTTGGTTTTTCGCAGTGAGGTATTGCACTTCACTTCCAATCTTTTGATCCCAAAGATTTTTTTGTTTATTATACAAATCGGTTGCGAATGCAAGCTGGCTTTGCATTTGAGAAACTGACTGGCGAAGAACGGCATCATCAACCTCGGCGAGTATCTGGCCGGCTTTTACTGCATCGCCCTCTGTAACATAAATTGATTTTATGGTTCCGGCCATCAAAGCGCTGATCGTTACATTCTGATCCGCATCAAGTTTTCCCTGGATCTCAACATAACTTTTGAATGGCTGAACAGCAACCGGCGCAACTTCCACATCCAGCATTTTTGCTTTCTTGCTGGTGTCCGTCTTGGCAATTTCATCTTCCAGTGTCTTTATTTTTTTTGATAAGTCTTCTTGTTCTTTCTTCAGTTTTTCCAACTGCGATTTTTTGTCATCAGTTGGAGCTCCGCAGGAGTAGAAAAGAACAACAACAGAGAGTAGAATTAAAATCTTTTGCATAGCGATTGATAATTATTGTGTGTGAATTTTTTTTTTAATTTTTTATTTGAGTTGACCAGTTGCGACCAGGTAATCCGTTTTTGCAATAAGCGCATCATAGAGCGCATTGAGGTAATTGGTTTCCGCTTCCTTTAATGCAGATTGGGCAGTTGTTAATTCGAGATTAGAACCAACACCTTCTTCATATTTTTTCTTGGTGGCGTTGTAAACACTTTCAGCCAAATCCATATTGTCCTTTTGCGATTGAACAGTTTGAGTTGCATTCTGCAATTGTGTTTTCGCATTCAGGTATTGCAGGTTCAAACCATTGGTGAGGTTGAGAATATCATTTGCATTTTTCTGCAAGTTGAGGTTAGATTCCTGAATGTATCTCGCTTTCTGTAACCCATCGAAAATGGGAACCGATAATTTCAGACCAATGATTCCAACCGGATACCATTTCTGATTTCCATCTAAAAAGTTGAACTCGGTGCGTTGTGCACTCCAGCTATAACTTCCGAATGCAACCAAGCTTGGAATATATCCAACCTTGTAGCTCTTGCCCTGCAAAGTGTAAAGAGTTTTTTGCGAGTTGAGCATTTGCATTTCTACTCTGTCCTGCGGATTGAAAGAACCACTCAGCACCGATTCGAAATTCTGATCTTCCAGTTTATCCGTGAGTGTGAGTTTGGCATTCACATCCATTCCCATCTGATATTTCAGAAGGTAGCTGCTGAGGTCAACGAGCTTCGAAACTTTCTCTTGTTCAGTTTTCAAATTGCTGAGCGCAACATTCACTTTATCGAGATCCAATTTTTCAACGAAGCCATTATCGTATAATGTTTTTGTATCGCTTGCAAGTTTTGCAATGCGATCCACATTGGTGTTGAGCAATTCCATTCGCTTGTTAGCAATCAGCGCCGTGTAGTATGCTTTCGTAACGGTAGAGATGGTTTCAATCTTCGTGCGGTTTGTCATCTTCTGCGTTAACTCCTGCAACGCTTTTGATGCCTGCACTCCAACAAAATATTTTCCATCGAAAATCAATTGGCTCGCATCGAAACCACCGGAAGCATTGTATTGAGTTCCGAATTTCACAGGGATGTAAGTGCCTGCAGGTGCGCCAAAAAATTCTCCCGGAATTAAACTGGTAGGAATAGCAATGTAATCATTCAGCGAGCCGCTTCCATTCAATTGCGGAAGCCCGGCACCAAGAAGTTCCTGCACTTTCTTCCTCGCAATGTCTTCATCTATCTGTGCATTCAGATATGAACTTTGATGGCTGAGTGCATAATCTACACATTGTTGTAATGAGAAATTATTTTGCTCCTGTGCAATTGCTGCGCCTTTTGACAAGCTCAGCGTGACAAGGAGAGAGAGAAAAATTTTGTTGAGTTTATTCATAAGTTTTTCAATTTCGATTTAAGTTTCAATAAACATTTATTAATGAGTTGATGACCTTTCAGCGAAGTGATTCCATACATATAGAATTTCATGCTGTGAACATGCACCTCAGAAAGATTGAATTCAGGAATTGGAAATATTTCGCCGTTGAACACCGCATCTACTTGCGCCATACGAAGGCGCGAGATGGTTTGAATATCTAAATCCTTGCGGTAAAGTCCTTCTTTTATACCTCGTTTCAAATTATTCTCAATGCTCCTGCGCAGAAAATTGTATTTGTGATCGAGGAAAATCTTCCAGGCTTGAGGATGATACTTCTGCAAGTCATGAAAGGCGGTTGGATTTCTGCGGCTGAAGAACTGATGAATGAATTCGAGAATGAGAATCATTTCGTCCACGGCATTCTCCGCCTGCTTCTGAAACATTTTGCAATTGACTTCGGTCATTGAGACCTGCGCCTTCACTATCGTTTCTACCAGATCATCTTTATCAGTGAAGTGAGCATATAATGTTTTCTTACTGATAGAAAGATGCTTTGCCACATCATCCATCGTCACACTTCGGATGCCGTGACGGGTAAAGAGCTCAGTTGCCTTTTCGATAATGCGGTCCTTCATAATTG
>DMRR01000117.1:4116-5173 GCA_003455275.1 Bacteroidota bacterium
TTTTAAATTATTTTTGTGTTAAGTGTTTACGCTATACTGGTTTCAAACTAATGATTCCCGAATATTCTTTCGGCAATCACAAAAATTCCTGTCAGCAAAATCACATAACCGGCAATCACTTTTATTTTTTCAGAGGAAATTCTTTTTGACAAAGACCAACTGATAACCATTCCCAGAATGGTTAGTCCGGTGTAGAGGAAAAGAAAGTTCCAATCGAAAACAGAACCGGAACTGTCGCTGACGATAGATACAAGGCAATTGAAAGCAATCAGCCATAATGAAGTACCAACTGCAATTTTCATATCGAGATGGAAGTACAGAACAAGCACGGGAACAATGAGAAAACCGCCGCCAATTCCAAGCAATCCGATTAAACATCCGACTACAAGTCCCGTTATGACAGCAGGAAAAAATTTTGTTGTAGAATTTTCAACACTTGCAATTTTTTTCGGGCGAATCATTCCTCTTGATATCAACAAAAGAAGAACTGCAAAAAGCAACATGAGATAAGAATCCTTGCTCATTTGGATTTGAAAAATTGAAATCTCAGCCGGCAGTGTTGGAACAATAAACCACTTGGTAATAAAAGCAGAAATCACCGAAGGTATTCCCAACCACAACAGTGGCGACCATGCAACGCGATTCTGAATCAAATTATAAATGCCGCCGCAAAATGATGTTATTCCAACAACAAAAACAGATTCGGAAATTGACTGAGTGACTGAAATTCCCATGCAATAAACCAGAACCGGAACCGTGATGGCAGAACCACCGCTGCCAAGCAATCCTAAACTTAATCCAATGACAAATGCGAGTATTAAGCCGATAATATGTAATGCAGAATCAAACGGGAACACGGCTGCGAATCTATAGTGCCTGATGGCTGGTGGTTAGCGCCTTGCAACATCACTTTGTATAAAACAAAAGAAGCCGACCCTTGCGAGTCAGCTTCTCTGTTTGATGGTTTCGTGCTCATCACCTGGATGTGCCAGAACCGGCCTCTCCCTCTTTACCGGCACAGCATGACGAAACCATGCTCTTGTGTTTCTTATGATTC
>DMRR01000123.1 GCA_003455275.1 Bacteroidota bacterium
ATTGCTCCAGTTGTAAGAGAATCGTGAAGTTCCACCAACTACAGTGAGATTAACCGAACCACCGCAAGTTCCATAGCAAATTGCATTGGTTGATTCACCCGCCGCTTGCAAGTTACAAGGAGGAGGAGGAGGAATACAAGAAATATCTATATCAGAAATCATAGTGCATCCGTGTAAATCAGTTACAGTAACAGAATAGTAACCAGAGCAAAGCCCTGAAAGGTCTTCAGTTGTTGCTCCATTAGACCAAGAGTAAATGTAAGGTGATGTTCCACCGCTCACTAAAAGATCAGCGCTTCCGTCGCAATCATTACCCTGACAGATAGTAGCATCTGTTCCGAGAATGCTTACTTGTAAAGCATCCGGTTCACTAATCATTTCGCAAGCTTCGCAAGGACATCCATTAGCGTCTGTAATAGTTCCACAATAAAATCCGGCACACAAGTCTTCAATCTCATCAATGGTAGCAATTGTTAATTTTTATCTTCAATCGGTCGCTAATATTCTCTTAGGTGTTAACCTTTAAGTTTCGATTTCGTTAAGTCATTATAAACATTCGATATAAAATCAAATCTGAAAGATTTGGCAAAGATTCATGAATAAAAAAACAAGCTCTGCCTTTAAGCTTAATAAGGAAACATATTTCTTAGAAGGCCCTCATTCACGCTTAAAAGATTTTGGATTTACTCTCGAAATTATGTTTGAGTTCATTAAAGGATTCCGAACCCTGCATTTTGTTGGTCCCTGTATAACCGTTTTTGGATCGGCACGATTCACAGAGTTGAGTCCCTATTATCAAAAGGCTGTTGAGGTTGGTGCCGAAATCACAAAACTTGGATTTGGTGTTTTAACCGGCGGCGGCCCGGGAATAATGCAGGCAGCAAATAAAGGTGCTTATGAAGCAGGTGGAATTTCTATTGGATGCAACATCAAACTTCCACATGAACAGATAGCAAATCCTTACCTGACACGGGAGGTTACTTTCGAGCACTTTTTTGTTCGAAAGGTTTTAATGTTTAAATATTCTTATGCATTTATTGTAATGCCGGGAGGAATGGGCACAATGGATGAGTTATTCGAAGCACTTACGCTAATACAAACAGGAAAAATCAAGGGATTCCCTGTAGTATTAATTGGGAAAGACTATTGGGCTAATCTTTTGAAAATGCTTGATACCATGACTGAAAACAGAACAATTGATATTAAGGATCTGGATTTGTTTTTAGTCACTGATGATACCCAGGAAGCTATGGAACACATAAAGAGATATGCGACTGATAAACCCTGGCTATTAAGGAAAAATATTCCTCGCCCTCTGAAATTTCTGGGAGAAAAAGTTTTTTTCTGGCGATAAGTTATCAATTAACCGTTATGAATTTGCAATTAGTTCAAACCTTCCTTCATTGAATTTAACTTTTGAATTTTTTTTTTCAGGGGAATGAAAAAACAACAGTGTTACATTTTCTTCTGCGCATTTCTTTCCAAATTCTATTCTTAAATCGGCTGCGCGCTTACCGTCGTAATCATATTTTGCAATGAACTTGCGAATGAGTTGTGAACCTTGCGGAAGAACATCGCCACCGAAAAAATATTTTTCATTCTCACTCACTTTTATCCAAAACACCTGATGATGCTCAGTGTGCCCGCCGGAAACTTCACAATAAATTTCAGGAGTGAGTTGCGTGTTGCTTTCGATTGCGTGCGAGTTTTTCCAATGAGATAAAAATTCCAGCTTCTGATGATTGAAAGATTTTGGATTTCCATCCTTCAACGCATCGTTCAATTCTTCCTTCTGAAAAACATATTGAGCGTTTGGAAACATGGGATTCATTATGCCGTTTTCTTCATAACAAATTCCTCCTGCATGATCGTGATGAAGATGACTGAGTAAAACGAAATTGATGTCAGTGGAATTAATTCCTGCACGGGAAAGATTTTCTATAATCTGAAATTCTCCGTTAACGGTTTTTTTGCCTAATCCTGTATCAAGAATAATTAACCCTTCATTTGAAATAATAAGGAAGGGACAAATTTCAATCAGCAAACTTCCCTTCCTTTCATTCAATGAATCGCTTTCGCGATTGAATGGAATTAATTTCTTAGAAAGATCAACAGTAAAAGTTCCTTCAGAAAGTGCAACAACAGACATTTCTAAAATATCAAAAATTAAATTTCAAAAATCAAAAATAGTTTATCGTAGAACCGCTAATCTATCTGCATCCAGTTTTACAAGAATGAAAAGAAGTATTGTGAACGACCACAAGCTGCTTCCGCCATAACTGATAAATGGAAGTGGAATTCCAATAACCGGCGCAAGTCCGATGGTCATTCCAACATTAATCATGAAATGAAAAAATAAAACCGACGCAACACCGTAAGCATAAATGCGTGAGAAGCGTGAACGCTGACGCTCTGCCATATTGAGAATGAGAAAAAGCAAAGCAAGAAAAAGCAGAATGAACAATGTGGTTCCCCAAAATCCATATTCCTCTCCTATTGTACAAAAAATAAAATCGGTGTGCTGCTCCGGAACAAAGTTGTATTTAGTAAGCGTGCCTTGTAAAGGGCCTTTCCCAAGAAAGCCTCCTGAACCGATTGCAATCTTCGACTGGCGCACATTATAATCAGCATCTTTTTTATGCACTTCTTTTCCAAGCATTACATCTATACGCTCGCGCTGATGTTCTTTCAACAGATTATTGAAAGCATAATCGGTTGCGAATACATACCCAACTGAAGCTACAAGAATTACTGATACAATAATTATTGCCTGCCGGTTTCTGCGGATAATATATATAAACGCCGAACCAAGAACTACAAGCGCAATAACAAGTGCATACTTATTCATAATCAGCGACAAGACGGAAAGTGTAAGAATTCCAAGGCCAAACAAAAGAATTTCGCCAGGCAAACCGAAACGATACATCACCAGAAAGAAAGCAAGGAATACGAGCGCCGAGCCAGTATCTCCCTGCAACAGAATAAGAGCCGCCGGAAAAAAAATAACAGCGAGGGCAAAAAACCGGTGAGTGTTTTTTTTGATGTTAAACACCGGATTATCCATCACCTTCGCCAGGGCTAGCGCAACTGAAAACTTTGCGAATTCTGATGGCTGAATCTGAAAGGTTCCGATCTCAAACCAGTTTTTGTTTCCGTTTACCTCATGGCCAAAAAAGAAAACGCCTATGAGCAACAGGATCACCAAACCATAAACAAAGTAGGCAAGCGAAGTAAATATTTTATTATCAAGCGCCAGAATGAAAATGATAAGAATCACTGATGTCGCAATCCAGATCAGCTGGCGGATGTAAAGATTGCGTGAATCAAAAAAAGTTCTGGTTTCATCATAGCTGGATGCATACACCACCAGCCAACCAATACAAACCAATACCGCATAAAGCAGTATTACTGACCAGTCAAGATTGTTCGTGGTTTTTCTTCTGTCAACCATTTATGGAGGTTATTCGTTTATCGATATTGTTTATTGGTAAATATTATTCTTCTTCGACAAATAAAATTCAGTTGCTTCATTCACTGTGAAGAAGTTTTGAAATCTCTTTCAGGAAAACTTTTTTTTCATAAAATTTTTTCCTTACAGCTTCCTTGATTTTTGATATTTGATTTTTGATTTCAGTATTTTCACCTCCCTAAATTTTTTTTCTACTTATGTATTCCATCAAAGACCGACTCACCAAGGAACTCGAAGAAATAAAAAACAATGGACTCTATAAACAAGAGCGCATCATCACCTCTCCACAGGGACCGGAAATAACCGTGAAT
>DMRR01000198.1 GCA_003455275.1 Bacteroidota bacterium
AAATTTTTAAAAACACTAACCGTGGGAACCGGGTTAAAATATTCGGCTGTTTTTTTTGCCAGGTTAATTCCGTTTCCTACACACATAAAATCCAGATCCTTGCACTGCCGGCCTAATATTCGGTCGCGCACATATCCGCCAATCAAAAATGACCGGACTTTCATTGACTGGGCGGCAAGAAAAACGCGGTGAATAATTTTCGTTTCCTCTTCGGAAAATGTGATTGAAGGCAATTCCTGAATATGAAACGGATTCATGCGGCGAAAATAAAATTTGTAATCGCTAACGAAAAGAGAATGAAAATATTCTCACTATAAAATCATAACTCCTCTTTTATTAACCAATGGAATTTGAGTGAAGTTGGTTTCAGAAATACTATCAGTGACGAACACATACTTGCGGTCAAACATTTTTCCGTTCTGCCAAAAGCTCACCCAGAATTCATTGTTGAGTGCGAAAAGTTTTTGTTCAATCAATTCCACTTTCACAAACTGCTGCGGAGAAACGCGCTCGAAGAATTGCCGAAGCGTTGATGTCTTTACTTGCTTTCCTTCCAAATCTCCGTAACCGGTTGAGGCAATAATCACTCCTTCGATAGGTTCATTCTTTAGGTTCACCAGGTAGACAAACCACTCTTCGTCTGGCAGTGTTCCTTCTTTCTCAGGAATAATAGCAACAGCCAGATCTTCTACCTTTTCAAATTCTATATCTTTTTTCATTCAAAATTTTTCTCTTAAAACTTTTTCAAAATCCAATCCACTATTCCATATACTTCTTCATATGAATGGCGGATTGGTTCACCCCTGGTTTCACCTAAACGAACCACCACAACATTTTTCTGAGGGATAACAATTACATATTGACCTAAAATTCCTCTTAAGTAAAAAACACCATTGCGATCCGGAAGCCGCCAAAGCTGGTATCCATAGTAGTTAGCCGTGTCATCGTTTTCATCCCTGATACTTAGCGGGTGTGTGTAAAGATCAATAACTGAAGTGTCAAGTAATTGATTCCCTTTCCAGTTTCCTTTATGAAGAAGCAAGGTTCCTATACGGGAAAAATCGCGGGCATTAGAATTAAAACAGCAGTAAGCTTTTTCTCTTCCATCTTTTTTATCTAAACTCCAGAGAGCAGGATGTTCAGCACCCAGTGGCTTCCATAATTTTTCTGAAGCATACTCGCTCAAATTTTTTCCTGTTGCTTTTTCCAAAACCAAACCGAGCAATTCAGTGTCTCCGCTTTTATATCGCCACTGAACGCCGGGAAGAAGAACTCCTTTTACTCCGGTTGCTACTTTGTACAAATCTGTACCGTAGTAGGCTTCAGTGGTTGTTGAGAATGGAGAAGAATAACTTTCATCCCAATCTGTGCCGCTGCTCATAGTTAGCAAATCTCCTATGGTGATAGTTGACTTATCTTCTGTCTTGAATTCAGGAAGGTAAAAACCAACGGCCTGATCAAAAGATAAAATCTTACCGTCTTTTCTGGCAAATGCACACAGCAATCCGACAATAGTTTTTGCCATGCTGAATGAATTTGAATAAGAGGAATCAGAATATCCGTTCCAGTATTTTTCATATTCAATTGAATCATTTTTCAAAACCAAAAGCGATACGGTTTTTGTTTTTTCCAAAACCTTCATCAAACTATCGTCAGGAACAATTTTGTTGAAGTCGGATGAAACCGGAAGCGGTTGTGGTGCACCGGCTTCGACAGTTCGGTTTTCAAAAATTTTATAATCATTAAGATTGGCTGTGTTATAGAGAGCCGCTTTATATATATAATTTGTTCCGGTAATTGTGGTGAGGATGAAAACCACCGCAACCAAGGCAATCAGTCCGATTAAAATTTTCTTAAGCATGAATGAAAAAATTTATGACAAGGTAAAGTGAACTGATTTTATCACAGGATTTTTCATTTCAACAAGCAAAAGTGAAGTCGAATGTTTCTGTTCTATACACACTTATTTTCCTTTGTTAGAAAACGAATCATGTGAAGGAGGCCTACTTCGTTCAAGAAATTATTTTCGAATAAAAATATTTTATGGACGAAAACAAGTATGGAATTGGCTCTCGTTTACAACACGCTCAGTGGGGGCAGGGAGTGGTTACGGGTGTTCGCTATGATACTTACCTGATAACCTTTGTTGATCAGGGAACTAAAGAAATTCAGCACGACGATATTAAGCTTGAGTGGATTGAAGCAGCGAATGTGAAATCTGAAGTAGAAACCATGAGCGAAGTTGAAGATTCACTGCTTGGTATTCTTCGTCAGTGGAATGGATTTTCAGAAGTAGTTCCGCTGGGTGATAAATGGAAGGGCGGTGTGATGGAACTAAAACCTCTGGATAAAACGCTGAAGCCAAAGGAAATTCCGGTTGAAAATTTCTTTCATAAGATTGTGATGCTGCGTGACCGGCTTCGGGTGCTCGAACAACAAATCAATGCAAACAAAAAACTGAGCGACGAAGAAAAAATTGATTTGCAGCAATACATCACCCGATGTTATGGGTCACTCACTACTTTCAATATTCTGTTTAAGAATAAGGAGCAGCAGTTTGTGGGAGAAAAAGGAAAGGAGGATTAAGACATTTGGTTTATTCCCTTAAAAAAAATTTTAATTATGAATAAGCGACCTGTGTTGATTGAGCCGACAATTGAACTCTTAGAGGAGCAAAGAAAATTTCATGTGACGCAGCGCGAGTTTCATGATGGTGAAATCACCTACTATGATTCACAGCTGAGAAAAAGAAAACAACAGCTGGAAGAAATTGTTATAGCTGAGCAGAAATTACTTGCCGCTCCGAAGAAATAATCCTTGTGAGAAATTCTACCAAGCTCAAAAATGTATTGATGAAGTATGACATTCATCTTTCAATGGATGATGACTTTCAATTCAAGATGGCGATTGCAGATAAGACCAATGATGATGAACAATATTTCGAAGGAAAAGCCTATGCGGAAGTTTTAGCAAAAGCTCACAGCTACTTATTGAAAAAAATAAAATCTGAGTTGAAGAGAAGAATTGAATAATTATTCCTCTTCTTCAACCTTACTCAAAAAATTTCCATCAGCATCGAAAGTGTAAGTGAAAATTTTTCCGCTCTCTTTTACTTCAGCATAAAAACCGATGCCCTTCATAGTTTCTGATTTGAAGTATCCGGTAATTTTTCCTCCGGAAATATTCGAAGCGAGATATGCAGTTGCACTCGCAGGAAATTCTTCAACCTTCAATTTTGTATCGGTGCTCACCCAATCACCAAAGGTGCTGAACATTACTTCTATATAATGTTTTTCAAAAACAAAATTTGTTTCAAGAAACCCTGGTGATGGCTGAGTCCATATTGGATTTTGAACTGAAGGAAATTTATCTGCGAAATTTTTCTTCACTGATTCAGGAATTGACTTGTTGTCAATAGGTGCCTGAGCAGAAACCGGATGCATCAAAATACAAAAATCAAATATCAAAAACAGAGCGATCGCTAAACACTTTTTCAAGCAAACAATTTTTGATTTTTAAAATTTGATTTTTAAAGTAACTCAAATATCCAGCTTCGCATACTTCGCGTGCTTCTCAATGAAGTCCCTGCGAGGTGGAACATCATCACCCATAAGCATTGAGAAAATATGATCGGCTTCGGCTGCGCTTTCTATTGTTACTTGTTTGAGTGTGCGTGTTTCAGGATTCATGGTAGTGCTCCACAATTGCTCGGCATTCATTTCTCCCAAACCCTTGTAGCGCTGAATGTTCACTGAATCATCTTTTCCTCCACCCAGTTTGGCTACCGCTTCCTTGCGGTCATCATCATTCCAGCAATACTCTTGCTCTTTTCCTTTCTTCACGAGATAGAGCGGCGGAGATGCGATATACACATGACCTTTCTCAATCAGCTCCTTCATGTATCGGAAATAGAAAGTAAGAATCAAAGTAGTAATGTGACTTCCATCCACATCGGCATCGGTCATGATAATGATTTTGTGATAGCGCATTTTATCGAGCACCAATTCCTTTGCCTCGTTACGATGAACACCCAGTGCAGTGAACATGTTCCGGATTTCTTCGTTGTCGTAAATCTTGTGCTCCATCGCCTTCTCCACATTCAGAATTTTTCCGCGTAGCGGAAGTATCGCCTGAAATGCACGGTTACGACCTTGCTTCGCTGTTCCACCTGCTGAATCTCCCTCGACCAAAAATATTTCGCACTTGCTTGCATCGTTGTCAGAGCAGTCGGCAAGTTTTCCGGGAAGCCCTGTTCCGGTCAATCCGTTTTTGCGTTGAACCAATTCTCTCGCCTTGCGTGCAGCGTTACGCGCAGTAGCAGAGAGAATCACTTTGTTCACCATCATCTTCGCTTCCTTCGGATGTTCTTCGAGATAGTTGGTCAGGAATTCACCCACCACTGTATCCACCACACCAAGCACTTCAGAGTTTCCGAGTTTAGATTTTGTTTGACCTTCAAACTGCGGCTCCGGAACTTTGGCAGAAATCACAGCGGTCAATCCTTCACGGAAATCATCGCCGGTAATTTCGAAGTTCAGTTTCTCGAGCAATTTATTTTTATCAGCATAACCCTTGAACACGCGGGTGATGGCACGGCGATAACCGGCTACATGCGTTCCGCCCTCAATAGTGTTAATGTTATTTACATACGAAAAAGAATTTTCGTTGAAGCCTGTATTGTATTGCATGGCTATTTCAACCATTACATTATCGCGGTTACCTTCCATAACAATCGGTTCCGGAAGAAGCGACTCTCGGGTGCCATCGAGATATTTTACAAATTCTTTCAACCCGTTTTCAGAATAAAATTTTTCGCTGAAAGCAACACCGTTCTCATCCACACTTCTTTTATCAGTGAGTGTAATGTTGATTCCTTTATTCAGAAAACTTAA
>DMRR01000068.1 GCA_003455275.1 Bacteroidota bacterium
TGCATGTGATTTATAAAAAACGCCTCGGGAAGAATTAATTGAAGAATATATTTTTTCAACTCTCTTTTAATACAGAATTATCTTGCGCTACATGAAGCCTTATCCAGAAAACCTTACGGTTAAAAACTGGGCAGAAGAAGATCAGCCCCGCGAAAAACTTTTGTTGAAAGGAAAACAAGCACTTAGCGATGCCGAGTTAATTGCAATCCTTCTTAGAACCGGTGTAGAGAAAGAACCGGTAACTGAGGTTTCAAAAAAAATACTTGCTTCAGTAAATAATGATTTGAATCAACTGGGAAAACTGAGTGTGCAGGAAATGCTTGAAAAAAAAATCAAAGGCATTGGAGAAACCAAAGCCATTACACTAGTAGCAGCACTTGAGCTAGGAAAAAGAAGGCAAAAATCAGAAGTAGTTGATTTGAAAAAAGTGACAACCAGCCGGGACATTTTCAATTACATGCTACCAACGATTGGTGAATTGCCGCATGAAGAATTTCATGTCATCTTTTTGAATCGGGCGAATAAAATAATCCGCTGTGAAAGAATAAGTGTTGGCGGCATTACCGGCACCGTGGCCGATGTTCGAATCATTTTCAATTATGCAATCAGAAACAATGCAGTGAATATTATTCTTTGTCATAATCATCCATCAGGAAACACAAGCCCAAGCCCAGAAGATATTTCGCTTACAAAAAAAATGATAGAAGCAGGAAAGGTGCTGGAAATAAAAGTACTTGATCACATCATAGTTACAGAAACCGGTTATTACAGTTTTGCAGATGAAGGATTGATTCAATCATAAAAAGGAATAAAAAAACCCCTTCAGAAAACTGAAGGGGTCTATTGTGTTTTACCTTAATAATTATTTCGGGTTTCTTGTTTTCTTTTTTTCGTCTTCTGTCATGGTTGTTTGGTTGCTGGTATTGCTGGTTGACATTGTTCCACTGCAGCAAGAACCGGATTTACCCTGGCAGCAAGATTTAGATCCTTTAGAACACTGAGGTGCTGTGCCAGATGTAGAGGATGAAGACATGTTATTGTTCTTAACTTCTTTTTCGGTTGAAGTTGATGAACCTGAAGTATTCATATTAGTTGTGCTAACTGAAGTCTGAGTCGAAGTCGGCGCCTTCTGAGCGGAGATCATTTGTTGTTTTTGTGCATCAGTTTGCGGAGTTTGAGCGTGTGAAATTCCAACTTGGGCAAAGCATAATATCACAGCGAGATAAATTAACTTTTTCATGGTATGATTGTTTTTTGTTTTTGTCTATTCAAAAGTATTGAATCAAACGAATTATCCTAATCTATTATTTTTTGAGGACTGCAAGAACCGAAATACCACCGCGAACATTTTGATTCAGAGAAACTTTTAATTCAGCATCCGGAGGAAGAAAAACATCTACCCTCGAGCCAAATTTTATAAAACCCATTTCATTTCCTTGTGAAACTGATTGCCCTTCGGAAACATAGCTTACAATCTTTCTGGCAACTTTTCCGGCTATCTGCCTGAATAAAATGGATGAATAATTATTTTTTATCACAACAGTATTCCGTTCATTTTCGGTTGATGATTTTGGATGCCAGGCAACCAGATATTTTCCGGGGTGATATTTTACATATTCCACTTTTCCTCCAATTGGATTGCGGTTGATATGGACATTTAACGGGGACATAAAAATTGAAACCTGAATCCGCCGGTCTTTAAGAAATTCCGTTTCATCAGTCTGTTCTATAACAACTACTTTCCCGTCGCATGGAGAAATAACATGTGATTCATCGCTATCAATTCTCCTTTCAGGATTACGGAAGAAGGAGGCAATGAAAACAAAAAATGAAATGCTGACTATTGCCAGCAAGGTCAATATAATTTTATAATCGCTGAGAATGCAATAGGCGCCGAAGTTAAAGGCCAGCAGAAAAACTGAAACTACAATCAGGGTTTTAAATCCTTCGCGATGTATCTTCATTCAGCAAATTTAAAATCAAGCAGTTTAGAGCTTTGAAAATCTTCTGATTCGAATGATAAAATAAATAGCGCCGAATAAAATCATAAGAATGACCGGAACTGAAAGGTTTATCATTTGCCACTTCGTTTTTTCTGCTTTTGTTTTTGAAGCATCAAGCAAGCGAAGACGAACTTGTTTTCCTCGTGTTTCAATATTGGCGGAATTGCCAAGTAAGTAGTCAATACAATTGAGCAGAAATTTTTTATTTTCAAAATAACTGGGCTTCCGATAGTCTTCATATGAATATCGATAGTATCCCAGCGACATAGGAACGCCGCCTTTTCCGAATTCATTGATTGCAAAATCTCCATCTGCAATTACGATCATACTGTTTTCCCCGCTAATTTCTTTGAAAGGAGTTTTTAATGAATCACGAAGTATGGAAGCCATTTCATCAGTTACCCGGTTTTTATATAAAGAAGAGAATTTTCCTTCGAGCAACACAGCCACCGGAAGATTTCTTTTCGTGTAAGTAGACTGATCGGGTTCTTTATGCAATTCACGGAAGTCAATTACCCATGGCGAAAAAACGAGGCGAGATAATTCAGAAGAATGAAGCAAAACTGTTTTCCGGATTTCTTTTTTAGCAACTGTGTCAAGGGTGCCTGCAAATGTTGTTTTCACAGACTCAATACTGTAATCAATCAAATGCTTGGAGTCAGGAACCAAAACAGGAAAATACGGACAAGGGAAAGATTTGAATTGCATTTCGCCTGACGAAGATGAATTTACAGAGAGTGGAACTGGATTGCATACAAGATCCATAAGCAAATCATTGTTGAGCCGGACCCCATAAGTAAACAATTGATCTTCTAAATTCAGCTCATAATTCAATGCAAGCATGGCAGGTTTTTGAATCAGGCTATCAAGCGAAGGATTCATTGCATCCAGCATCCACAAAATTTTTCCCCCGTTCATTACAAATTGATCGAGCTTAAATTTTTCCTGCTCGCTAAATGCTGTTTTCGGTTGAGCAATTACAAGCAGGTCGGTTTTCTTTTTTATATCTACAATTTTTTCGAGCCGAAGTGTATCTACCTGGTAAAAAGCAGTAAGTGTTTTAATAAAATCATACAGATAAATAAAATCTGGTTCGCCTTGTCCTTGTAACAACGAAATTCTTTTTCGAAAGGGAGACAGTTGTGCTTTTATTCCCGAAGAAATTTTATACTCTAATTGTGCTTCAGAATTATTAAGTGCAAGTTGCGAGTTGAGTCCACTTTCATTGTTCAGCAGATTTATCGGCACACCAGTCTCGGAGCGGTAAAAAATAAGTGCACCCGGAATAACTAACTTCTGAGAATAATTAT
>DMRR01000200.1:0-2297 GCA_003455275.1 Bacteroidota bacterium
CCATCGAATCTATAAACACCACCACGCGCTACACTAAACCATAACTTGTTTTTTGAATCCTGAAACAAAGCGAAAACATGAAAATGAATGAGACCATACTTGAGTGTGTAGTTTGTAAATACTCTTCCATCATACATTATTATTCCCTTCCAGGTTGCGAACCATAAGTTTCCATTTTTGTCTTGCAGCACATCACGAACTATACAATTAGGACCGTGTGTTGAAACAGTATCAGTGCTTTCAATAAAAAATGGATCCTCTCCTGTTTCAGTGATCAAATCAAAATCATCATTTTGTAATTTTAATTCCTGTCCCTGTTGAACCTTCCCGTTACACGAAGTGAGTAATAGCTGAAAAGAAATTATCGCTAAAAAAATTTCAAGCAGCCAAAGTTTCTATTATGCTCATGATTTAATTTCATTGAATGCATAACACATTTCAAAAGTTTTGATGAATCTTATTATTGATACTCTTTATTTTTCTTCTTATCCAAAAATATGTATTTCTTCTGCCAAGGAAATTTCTTAATGATGAAGCACTATTCAATAACTCTCCGATTTATCTTATCAAATTTCATTTCATAATGAATATTTTTTTTTACTCAATGTAAAAATCATAAAACAAAGAATCGTTCTTAGAAGCATATTTGCTCCTCATCTTTTGAAAGCTAACTACTTTCCCAATGAAAAAAATTATTGACCTTAGTTTGCTTCCTCATGAAGCAGACGATAAAAAATTTATTGAAGAAATAATTTCTTCCAACACTTCATTAAGCTTCTCAGGTTTCAGAACACTGCGCCGGAGTATTGATGCACGCCGTTTTCCTGTTCGTGTGAATTTGCAGGTCGAAATATTTTCAGAAGAAGAATTTATTGAAGAAAAATTTCAACCTCATCTTTTCCGTGAAGCAGACAAAAACAAAAAAGTAATTATTGTAGGTGCCGGCCCGGCAGGATTGTTTGCTGCTTTGCGTTTACTTCAAAGCGGAATTAAACCCATTATTATCGAAAGAGGAAAACCGGTGCGCGAGAGGCGCCGCGACATTGCAATTCTGAACAAGCAACAAATAGTTAATCCGGAAAGTAATTATTGTTTCGGCGAGGGTGGAGCCGGAACATACAGCGATGGTAAACTGTATACCCGAAGCAGCAAGCGGGGCAATGTGCGCAAAATCCTGGAGCTATTTGTTCAACACGGAGCATCCGAAAATATTTTGATTGAAAGCCATCCGCATATCGGTACGAATAAGTTGCCCGGAATTATTGAGCGAATGCGCGAAACCATTTTAAATAACGGCGGCGAAATTTATTTCAATTCAACCGTTACAGATTTTGAATTACAAAACAATGAAGTGCAGGGTGTCAAGATCAGAAAGGTTGACACACACGATGAACTTTTTATTGCAGCTAATAAACTGATACTGGCAACCGGACATTCTGCGAGAGACATTTTCAGATTACTTTATTCAAAAAAAATATTGCTTGAACCCAAACCATTTGCAATGGGTGTTCGTGTTGAGCACCCGCAATCTCTTATAGATAAGATTCAGTATCACTGCCGCGATGAACAAACAGTTCAAAAATTAAGAGAGCATTTGCCGGCAGCATCTTATAGTCTTGTTCAGCAAACCGAAGGGCGCGGAGTTTATTCTTTCTGCATGTGCCCCGGAGGAATTATTGCTCCATGTGCTACAGATCAAAATCAAATTGTGGTGAATGGTTGGTCTCCATCAAAACGGAATAACTCATTTGCAAATTCAGGAATGGTGGTCAACATTGAACCCGATGATTTACGCCCATATATAAACAAAGGTGTACTTGCAGGAATTTATTTTCAGCAACACCTTGAAGAATTATGCTGGAAGTCTGGTGGCGAAAAACAAATTGCCCCGGCGCAGCGGCTTGTAGATTTTGTATGCAAGAAATTTTCTTCTTCCCTTCCATCCAGTTCGTATCAGCCGGGTACGACTTCAGTTTCACTGAATGATCTTATTCCTGAATTTATTTCAAAAAGATTACGGGAAGGATTTATAAGTTTTGGAAAAAAGATGAAAGGTTATATGACAAATGATGCAGTGCTGCTTGCAGTGGAATCGCGCACCTCCTCTCCCATCCGTATTCCGCGTGATACAAAAACTTTTGAGCATGTGCAGGTGAAAGGTTTGTATCCCATCGGTGAAGGTGCAGGATATGCAGGAGGTATTATGAGTGCTGCAATCGATGGCGAACGGTGCGGCGAAAAAATAAGTGAACTTTTTATCTAAGAAACTTCACTTTAGAATTCGCTGAATTTTTTTT
>DMRR01000200.1:2583-4437 GCA_003455275.1 Bacteroidota bacterium
TTTGTTCGAACAAAAAAAACTTTCAATCCATTTTATTCACTGTTTCAAAAAATCATATCAATAGAATGGCTGATTAAGCAGTCAAGAATAATTATTCAAGAAAATATTTGCTTATAGTAGATTTTATATAAAACTAAAATCTCCCTCTAAAATCTAGCCGAAAAGTTTTTTCAATTCAGCTTTCACTGAATTAACAACCTGGTTTAAATGATCTTTTTTATCAGCAAAATTTAATTTATCAATATCAATAATCAGCAGCGGACCTGCCTTGTACTGACTAATCCAGGCTTCATAATGTTCATTCAATCGGCGCAGATAATCGAGGCGAAGATTGTCTTCATATTCTCTTCCGCGTTTTTCAATCTGACTGACCAAAGTAGATATTGAACCGCGGAGATAAATAAGTAAGTCAGGCGGATTAATGAGCTGGTTAATTGTCTGAAAAAGATTAGTGTAATTTTCAAAGTCGCGGCGGTTCATCAATCCCATAGCATGAAGGTTGGGTGCAAAAATCTGCGCGTCTTCATAAATAGTTCTGTCCTGAATCACCACATGATCACCGCGTTGAATTCCTATGATCTGAGAGAAGCGGCTGTTTAGAAAAAATACCTGAAGATTAAAACTCCAGCGAGGCATATCATCATAAAAATCCATGAGGTACGGATTATTCTCTACATCTTCAAACTGAGGTTCCCATTTAAAATAATCTGAAAGCAATTTGGTAAGTGTAGATTTTCCTGCGCCAATATTTCCAGCAATAGCAATGTGCCGGTATTTGAGCTTCTCAGGTTTAGGTTTGGCAAGAGAAGGAAGCTGCGTGATTTTTTTCTTCGAAGATTTTTTAGCTGCTGCCTTGGATTTATTCTGAGGCTTTGCTTTTGCAGCCGCACCCGAACCGGATTTCTTACTCTTAGCAACTTTTGTTTTCACACTCTTCTTTGCAGCTGGTTTCGATTTTGGTTTAGCTGCCGGCTTTGCTTTAGGTTTTGATTTTTTCTTTGCCATATTTTGATTTGGTATCGGAGGGCAATGTAAATATTTTATGATTGAATAAAATTCTGAGTCAAAAAGAATTTAGTCACAAAATTTTTCATCTCATTTCAAAAAACTTTTAATCCCGATAATTTCTCTTACCTCAGCTATAGTTTTTCTTCCGCTCTCTCTTGCTTTTTCTGCTCCTCTCTTCACTGCCTTGCGTATGTAATCATCATCTGAACTGATTGATTTTATTTTTTCCCTGATAGGAGCAACAAAGATGTTAATGTCTTCAGCTAATTGTTTTTTCAGATCGCCATACCTGATGCTGCAATTGTTATATGAATCTTCAAAATGTTTCACTGTATCATCTGATGAAACTAATTTCAATAAGGTAAATAAATTTTGAATCGCCTCGGGCTTTTGCTGGTTGGCTTGTGTTGGGCCGGAATCGGTAACCGCGCGCATAACTTTTTTCTTTATTGCATCCGGTTCATCAATCAGAAAACTTGCGTTGCCTTCACCTTCACTCTTTCCCATTTTTCCGCTTCCATCCAGGCCGGGAACTTTTACCAGATTGTCTCCGAAATTGTATGCTACAGGTTCAGGAAAATAATCAACACCATATAAATGATTGAAACGAACCGCAAGATTTCTGGTGACCTCAAGATGAGATTCCTGATCCTTGCCTACAGGTACTTTCAATGCTTTATGAATTAGAATATCAGAAGCCATTAGCACCGGATAAGTAAGCAGCCCGGCATTTACATTATCCGGATTCTTTCTGATCTTTTCTTTGAAAGTCGGGCTCCGCTCCAATTCGCCAACATAAGCTAGCATATTTAACAAGAGTGTAAGTTCAGCAACTTCAGGTAAATC
>DMRR01000231.1:0-6018 GCA_003455275.1 Bacteroidota bacterium
TCAGATACCGCACGCAAATACGGTGGAACCGGACTTGGATTAAGTATTGTGAAAAAACTGGTGGATGCACAGAACGGAAAAGTTTGGGTTGAAAGCGAAATCGGGAAAGGGTCGGATTTTATTTTTGAGTTAAGCTTTGAAATTCCGAATGAAACAAAAACAGCCGCAGCAGCCGGTGAAGTTTATCACAAGTTAAAAGGAGTAGAAATTTTATTGGCTGAAGACAATGTTGTAAACCAATTACTCGCTAATGATTTGATTACTGAATGGGATGCAAACATTGACATAGCTGATAATGGAGAAATTGCAATTAACAAACTCAGGAAAAAGAGATACGACCTCGTTCTAATGGATGTACAGATGCCTGTAGTTAATGGACTGGAAGCTACTGAAATCATACGCAAGTATTCGGATGAAAGTATCAGTCATATTCCGATAATTGCCATGACGGCCAGCGCAATAAAAGGAGATAGCGAAAAATGTATAGCTGCCGGAATGACAGACTATATTACCAAGCCATTTAACGCCCTTGATCTTAATAATAAAATTTGGATGTATCTTTCAGAAGAAAAGAGAATATTTGCCGAAGGAATGAATAACGAAAATAATAACACATCGACCACCACGAATGGTGAATTCAATTCGTCGTTAATCAATCTTAATAACCTAAAAGATTTTTCAAGAGGAAAAACTGAGTTTATGGTTAAGATGCTGAACTTATTAATCACTCAAACGCCTCCGGCAGTTGAACAAATAGGAACAGCCATTCCTTTGCAGGACTGGGACACGGTTCGCTCCCTTTCACATAAAATGAAACCAAATATTGGACTGCTTGGCAATCCTGAATTAGATGTCATGATTTTGAAACTTGAAAAAAATTCGGATGGCAAAACAGAGCTTGAAAATATTCCGGCACTCTATGAAAAATTTATGATTGCCCTGAAACCCGCCATAGAAGAGGCTAAGCGGGCAGTTGAATTTTACGCTTCAAACAAGGCGTAACTTTCATTTCATTTTTTTATTTCTATTAAAATATTTTCATCTGGATTTCTACTTATATTTCAATAAGTTATTCCTCTCAGTATAACCACAGTAACAATTTATTCAACGAACTTTCGGAAAGGTTAATCGAATGTGACTATTAAGTGAAATTCACATAAATACTTTTGGCTCGAAGGGGAAAATTAGATTTCTTTTTCATCTGATCAATGAAAAAAACACTCTTAGTTATTGACGATGAAATTAGCATTCGGTTGTTGCTCGAACATTTTTTAGGTGAAGACTACAATGTCATTACTAAAGAAGATGGCAGCACCGCAGCTGAATGGCTGGAGAATGGAAATCGTCCTGATTTAATTCTGGCAGATCTTGAAATGCCTCGTCTTGATGGATTTGAGTTGCTGGTAAAAATCAGAATGAACGATTCAACTAAGATGATTCCCTGCATGGTAGTTACCGGAAAAAACAAATCTGATAATTACATGAAATCTTTTCGGCTGGGAGCAAATGATTATTTGCAAAAACCTTTTACTCCTGAAGAATTGAAAAGCAGAGTGCGGACAATTTTAAAAGACAGTTAATATAAAACACACCAAACCACAATATGATGATACTATTTGTTGACCATGACATAAACCTGCAGGAAGAATTTTACAATACTTTCCGGGCCACCAATAAAGTGTTTTGTTTTAACGAAATGTTTGAAGCCTACTTATGGCTCAAGAAAGGAAGCAAGCGCCCTGACATTATTGTTTCTCAAGTCGATATTCACGATCCGGCAGCACTGCAAACAATCAAGTTTCTGGAATCAAAAAATAAATTGAAAGACGCAAAGCTTGTTGCATTTACAACCGAATTACTCGAAGATTCACAAAAGACATGGGTAATGAGTGAAGGTGCAGATGCTGTCTTCGAAAAGAAAAATTTGATGAACGACATGAGTAATTATATCAATTACCTGAATGTAAAAAAATCAGCGGCATCAAATTCAAAAAAGAAAAAATCAGCTAAGGAGTAAGCTGAACATTCTGGTTATCTTTTTTTTTATTCCGATTTTACAAACCTTCTGGTTTCCCAGTTTCCATTCTGTGTTTTTGCTCTCAGGTAATAAACTCCTGACGCAATCAGACTGATATCAATTTTAAAATTGCAGTTGGAATTCTTACAAGTAGTTTCAATTTTTTCTATTTGCCTTCCAGCTAAATCAATTATTTCAATGATAGAAACTGAGACTCCTTTAGTTGAAATATTCAATTCATTTAATGCCGGATTTGGATAGACTGATAGATTCTGTGGCATTAAAAAATCATTTGTATTAGTGAATTGATTTAATGTGTCACTGTAAACAGAAGAGCATCCATTCAAACCATAAACTGTAAGTGTGACTATAGAAGGCGTATCAACCAGAACAGCAGTAGGACTTACTGATGAAGATATATTTCCATTCCCAAAATCCCATAAATATAATGGAGCATTGGTTGTAGCCGGAGTGAATAAGTATGCATTTCCACCCAATGAAGTCCAGCTGAATGATGCATCAGGTATAGGAAGAACGGTAGCATCAAAATTATCAGATGACGAAGGGCAACCATAAATACTGGAAACGGTTACAGAATAGTTTCCGGAAGAAGTAATTGGAATTGATTGTGTAGTAGCTCCTGTACTCCAGATATATCCAAACATCCAGGAACCGCCAACTGTTGCATTTACCACATCTCCATTACAAATGGTAACATCAGGAAGGTTGGCCGATGTGTTAACATATTCTGTATCGGGTAATGCGGCATCAATCCAGGAGTTTCTTTGTGTAACATAATCTTTTAATTGTAGTACCTGTGCATCATAATCAGTAATCCCTAATTCAGACCAACGCAAGAAATTTCTTACAGCTGCATCATGAATATAGCTTGAAGTTGTATCTATGAATGTCAAAAAAGAATCATTACTTAATGTAGTTTCTCTTAATGAATGCCATCGGCAATACAGGTTTCGCATATAAACTGAATCCTGCCTGAACTTGCTCCACCAGAAGGGATAGGGCCATGTTGGATGAGTGATTTCATGAACCCACCCACCTTGTGTTCCATTTTCATAGGCGCGGTCATAATCCCAGGGTGGTCCGATATGAAGTTTGCCTCCGTCAGTTATTTTTTCTTTGTATAAATATGTGCTTCTTCCATAGCTATCATAATTAGCACTAAACTCATTGACTATAAGAAAATCAATAAATGATCCTTCACCGGCAAATTTCCTCCATCCGTTTATCGGGTCTTGAAAGTTTGAATTCCAAAGGGCATTTTCAAAACTGTCAGTATAAGATTTAATATAATAATGTTGAAGGATATGAATGCTGTCAGCTTTAGGATAAACATGTTTAAACTCTACAGGCAATGTGCAAGTTGCTGAATTGATTGGAAGATAAGTTGAATTCCAGGCACCGGGATCTCCATTTATGTTCATTTCAATAATGTATCCACCGGTAAGCTCGACCCCGGTTGTATCCCATTTATTTAATTTAGAAATATTAACCCTGTTTGTATCTCGCTTTACTTTTTCTGTCAGGGTATAAACTCCAATATAATCATTATTCAAAAACACTTCGCAGAATTTAGTGCGGGGTGCATACCGCCCCATTCGTCTGCACATTTCATAAGTTAAAGAATTTTTCATCAATGAATAGTCGAGATATTCTGCTTTCAGAATCCAGTCGTTTTCACTAGGCAAGCCAAGAAGAGAGGTATCGATGTCTTCACCTATTGAATCAGTCAAATCAAAATCATAATTCTTTTTCGGATAATATACTCCTGTAAAACCCTGCAATTCAACCATCATATTTCCACTATAGGCATAATTAGTTTGACTTACCATATTCCAATTTCCCCAACCATTATCAGTAATTGTGAATGATGCTGGTATTTTATTTCCATCAGGTATAGAAACTCCTCCGGTATTTATTTTAACAATTGGCAGGCGCGTGCTGTCAAAAACCACCCCCAAGGCAGCATCATTACTAAATGTAATACTCAGGCTCAACAAAACGCCAATGTCAACCGCTGCCTGATCCTGAAACATAAAATTCCAAACTCCATTCGGGTTTTGTCCGTTATTAAAATTTCCCAATAATCCCATTGGGCGAAAACTTCCTGAAAATGGAGCGGTCCCATTTACAATGCTGGTGCTTGCATCCCATTTCAATTCCGTATTCGTAAAGTTATCTCCCGATCCCCCAACACCTTGGAGCAGCAACACTGTTGTTCCGTCAGGTGACTGCAGCCAGGCAGCAATATCCTGCGTATAGGTATGCGTCATGGTGAACGATATCTTTTCAATACCAAACGCCGAATTGATTGAAGCAGGTAAAACTGAAATTGAAATTGGAAATGAAACAACCGGACCTGCGTCAGGAATGGTGTCATTCATTGCCTGTATAAATGTTTGTGCTTTTGATGAAGCAACAGAAAAAAAAATAAGAAAAGAAAGGAAAAATTTTTTCATGAAATTACTTATTAAGAAACAAAAACTTTATTCAGGAATTCGGGCTGTGAATTAAAGAAGTAATGCGAAGTGGTTGAAATAAATTCTGGTAATTAATTTTTCTAAAAAAAATTGTAATAACCCTATACAACTTTATTGGCGCAGCTACTGCTTGCAAATGCTTCAGGTTTAGCTTTGAACGCGAATCCCATTCCCAGAATGTAACCCATCGCTTCGCGCAGGGCAAGGTTTGACTGAAAGTTTGGGTTTGTATTAATATCAGCGTGTACCTCCATGTCTAATTCATACTGGTCAAATAAATCACAAAGCTGATATGCAATAGTGATGGAACGAGAAACTTCCTCCAGCATTCTTTCTTTGATTGTGTATTTAGTCAATGATTTATCGTTATTGATAAACATAAATCCTCCCCGTTTCTCTCTAAGAAAGACAATCACCGTAGCGAACTCAGTAATCTTGCCTCTCACTTGTGAGTCAGTCCCTATACAAACTTTTAATTTATTTCCCAATCCGGTTTCATAAATAATTGCCTGCTCCACGGCCTTTTGGATTGGAATTCTGATCTTATCGCCATTAAATTTTCGCCATTGCATAAAAAAATGCGTTTGCTAAAAGTATCTGAAAACTTTCCATTTTAACAAATACCTACTACAATAGGTTTCAACCGTTTTGTTCATTTGGCAGAATTGAATGCACTTTTATATTTGCGCTCCCAAAAAATAAATCAAAAATGAGAAAAGGTATTCATCCCGAAAGTTATCGCTTTGTTGTTTTCAAAGACATGTCGAACAATCATATGTTTTTAAGCCGTAGTTGTGCTTCAACCAAAGAAACCATCAAATGGGAAGATGGTAATGAATATCCACTCATCAAGCTAGAAATTTCAAATACTTCTCACCCATTTTTCACTGGTAAAATGCAGTTCATTGACACTGCCGGAAGAATTGATAAGTTCAAAAAGAAATACCAGAAGAAAGATTAATCGCATCTTAAAATTTTTTAATTTAAAAAAGTCCGCTACGGTTTCCGCAGCGGACTTTTTTTTGTCAGGCATTTTTATGTTTGTTCTCAAACACTTTTCAATTTGCACTTATTCAAACTCAGCAAAGACCTTCAAGAATTCATTCAGAAAAAAAAAGCAGAAGGAAAAAAAATTGGATTCGTTCCAACCATGGGAGCTCTTCATAGCGGACATCTTTCGCTGATTGCAGAAGCAAAGGAAGAAAGCGATCTGGTTGTTTGCAGCATTTTTGTCAACCCCACACAATTCAATGACAAAAAAGATTTAGAAAAATATCCTAGACCGATAGAGCATGATATGCAATTGCTTTTGGAGTGTGATTGTGATGTTCTCTTTCTCCCTTCTGAAAACGAAATGTATCCTGAAGGAACAGCACATCTTAAATATTATGATCTGGGATATCTAGATAAAGTACTGGAAGCAGCTTTTCGCCCCGGCCATTTTCAGGGAGTTGCCAATATTGTTTTTCGCTTACTCAATAGCGTCAATCCGGATTTTCTTTT
>DMRR01000231.1:6428-8297 GCA_003455275.1 Bacteroidota bacterium
ATGAGTTCAAGAAATGTCAGGCTTAGTGAAAAAGCATGGGACAATGCTTCAAAAATTTCTGCAATTCTTTTTTCAATCCGTGATCTAAAAAACAATTTCAATTCTATTTCAGTCATGAGAAAGGAAGCGGTAAAACAATTGAAGGAAATTCCGGATTCGATTCTTGAATATTTTGATATCTGCGATGCTGAAACTCTTGTGCCGCTCACCATTTTCATCAAGGAAAAACCTGCTGTAATGGTTGTTGCAATTTGGATTGATGGTGTCCGTCTGATTGATAATGTTGAATTGTAACTCTAGCTCATATATCTATTTCAGAATTTGAACTCTCCTCCCCCGCCTTCGGTTTCTTAAGTTAAATTTTACATTTGCGCCCCCATGATGATTCAGTTAGTAAAATCTAAAATTCACAGAGCAAAAGTTACCGAAGCCGATATCAATTATGTAGGAAGTATCACAATTGATGAAGACTTGATGGATGCCGCCAATCTTATTGAAAACGAAAAAGTGCAGGTTGTCAATATCAATAACGGCGAGCGACTTGAAACCTATGTGATTAAAGGAAAGCGTGGCTCAGGAACAATTTGTCTCAATGGACCTGCAGCTCGCAAAGCCGTTGTGGGAGACATTGTGATTATCATTTCATATGGAATCATGGATCAACAAGAAGCAAAAGCATTTAAGCCCGCCCTTGTTTTTCCAAACGATAACAACCGCATCTAACTTAACTGAAGTATGAAGGGAAGGTTGCGGTCAACAATACAGATTATCATCTTCCTGTTCATTGGCGGTTTTCTTTTCTGGCTCGCCTTCCGCGATCAGAATTTAAGTGAGATAAAAGACAGCATTGCTCACTCACACTATGGATGGATTCTGCCGGTGCTGATTTTTGCTTTCCTCAGTAATCTAAGCAGGAGTGTTCGCTGGAACATGCTCATACATCCAATAGGTTATAAGCCAAAAACTTTTAACACCTTCAGCGCTGTGCTCATAGGATATTTTGCTAACCTGCTTGTGCCGCGGCTCGGAGAGATTACACGATGCACGGTGCTGAACCGATACGAAAAAATTCCGATGCAGTCTTTATTGGGAACTGTCCTTGCCGAACGCGTGATTGATGTTCTTACACTTCTCGTGATTCTTGCTCTGGTTATCATGCTTCAATTCGAGTTGCTCTCTGCTTTTGTAATAAGGAATCTGTTTAATCCGCTTGCTGATAAAATAAATTCATACTTTCAGCATAGCACTACCGCTTACATTATTGCCGGAGCTGTGTTTCTTGTTCTTATAGTGGTTGCATGGCGGGTTTTATTACAATTCAAATCAACAAAGTTTTATATAAAATTCCTCGAACTACTGCGTGGGTTTTTTGAAGGTTTCAATACTGTGCGCCGCCTCAGAAGCAAATGGCTTTTTCTTGCTCACACTTTTTTTATTTGGGTTTGTTACATCATGATGAGCTATCTCTGTTTTTTCTGTTTTGATTTCACTGCATCATTTAGTTTTCTGAAAGGAGTAACCGCAATGGTTTTCGGGGGAATTGGTTTCGTAGTTCCTGTGCAAGGCGGAATAGGCGCCTACCACTACATTGTTCGCGAAACCATGATGGTGTATGGCTTATCTGAGGAACAGGGACTGTCCTTTGCAACGCTTTGTCATGGTGCACAGATAGGCGGCATCATTGTATTTGGTGCGCTATGTTTTGTTTTACTTCCTGTTTTTAACAGGAAAAAATCTGAAGCAGATGCCACGGCTTGATATCATAAAGAAAAAAATTGTTTCTCGGCAGGAACTCAGTAAAATGCTGGCAGCATGGCGATTGCTCTCGAATAAAATTGTATTTACAAATGGATGCTTTGATATTCTTCA
>DMRR01000231.1:8651-8904 GCA_003455275.1 Bacteroidota bacterium
TTGGATTAAATACTGACGCTTCTGTTTCAAAATTAAAACCGGGCCGTCCGCTTCAATTTCAAGATTCTCGTGCACTGGTGCTTGCTGCACTCAATTGCATAGATGCCGTTATTCTTTTTGAAGAAGAAACACCGCTTGAACTTATAAAATTTATAATGCCCGATGTATTGGTAAAAGGTGGTGATTATAAAGTGGAAGAAATTGCAGGAGCAAATGAAGTGATTGCCGCAGGAGGAAAAGTAGAACTCATTCC
>DMRR01000231.1:9189-11799 GCA_003455275.1 Bacteroidota bacterium
TTGCTTGAAGGATTGAGTACAACAGAAATAATTAGTAGGATGAAATAATTTTTGTCTGAATTTAAATCACCAACTTACAGGTATAAGTTTTTTTAATCTGAGGTTAAGCAATTGAAAGAAAATCAAGAACGAAACGCCGGGCAATCGTTATTGAAACAATGAAAAGAGATGAAACGAATTTTTCTTTTCACAAATCACATTGAAATTCCAAATGAAAAAACTCAGTTCAGCAGAGATGCTTTCTTACCAAATAGATAAACAAAACTGAACCCGGCACCAAAGCTTGATAAGCCAGCATTAACTGTCCAATATCTCTGCTCAGGAATTACAGGAAGATGTGTTCCGAATCTCCAATTGTAATAAGCGCTAAGAGAAAATGGTGTATATTCAAATTGCCAAAACCAGCGAGTGCTTTTTAAATATTCAATACCAAAATGAATATCCCCTCTTGCACCTACACTTCTCTCAACATTTCCATTAGAATAATAATTGCTGAACTGATTAAATGCATTTCCAGAAGCTCCAATGTTTATGCGAGAACCGGAAGAGAAAAATATTTTTCCTTTCGAATCAAGTGAAATCCATTTATCAAACTGAGCAAAGCATCCTATTGAACTGAACTCGTTATTGTAAGAAGAAGTATCATTGGTTGTTTGTGAGGATGCATAATAATTTGTTTCTGAAATATTCAATCCAAGTTTTATCACTCGGTTATTTTTTCCAAATGAAGTGAGCGCCGGGCTAAAATTGATGCTCCAGTTTTTCGAATGAATTCCAACTTCATTTGAATTTAAATCGTGGCTCATCTGCGTGCTGATACCTCCACTCAACCCAAATTTTTTTATTTCAGTTTGTTAGAAAGAAACTAGTGGAGCGGCGAACAAAATTGCCAGAATGAAAATTGAATTTGTTTTCATAAAAATGTTTTTTGTAATGATAAAAAAATATTATGTAAGAAAATCTAAGAAGATTTTTCCTGCTTCTATTTCATCTGCGTTCTCACATCAAGCGCATCCCGCAATCCATTGCCGAGAAGATTGAATGCTAGAACTAAAATCATAATTGCTACACCCGGAATAATTGCCATCCAAGGATTGCCGGAAACAATGAAACCATAATTATCACGAATCATGCTGCCCCAGCTTGGTGTAGGTGCCTGCACTCCTATTCCGAGAAAACTTAAACCTGCTTCTACCAGAATAGCTGTCGCGAAATTGCTTGCCGCCATCACCATCACCGGACCAATTACATTCGGAATAATATGTCGAAGAATAATTCTGAAATGGCTGTAACCCATGCTGCGTGCAGCTTCTATGTATCCGAGTTCGCGCAAGCTCATCACCTGTCCGCGAATCACACGCGCAGTTCCCACCCACATGGTTAATCCCACTGCAAAAAATATTTGCCAGAAACCTTTTCCAAGTGCTACAGTAATTGCAAACACAAAAAGCAAAGTTGGTATTGCCCAAATCACATTGATGAGCCATGTTATAACTGCATCGGTTTTCCCTCGAAAATATCCTGCAAGAGCGCCGAGTAAAATTCCAATCATGAGAGAAATAAAAACTGCAATTCCACCGACACTCAATGAAATTCTTGTTCCAATTAAAAGGCGGCTGAGAATATCGCGACCATAAGTATCTGTTCCGAGCCAGTAACTTTTGTGAACAAAATTTTCTTTCTCTACCTGTTGCTGCAATTCGTTGAGAGAAATTTTTTGCAGACGATTGTTGTAATCTGTGAAAACGATTTTCCCGTTTTCTATTTTGGTAGAAGTATCGGTGAGCGAGTTTGCAAAAGCAATGTCAGCGAGATTGAAAGTGAGTGTGTCAGGTTCAAGTCCTTCACCTGTGTATGCATCTGCTGTGAGAAATTTTCCATTAACCTGATGATTCAACACAGGAATCATTCTGTAAGAATTTTCTTTTCCTGAAAAAAAGTTTGTGATGAACGATGAAGAATTTTCTTCTGCATCTTTTTTCACTTTCAAAAACTGAATTGAAAATCCTGGTGGTGCGAGAGCAATTTCAGGAAGCATCTCATTTGCATCAGGAGTATTGTCAGGTGCGAGTTGATAAGCGAAAACAGAAACAAGAATTGCAACACTAATAATTATCATTCCGAAAACCGCAGGCTTGCTTTTTTTCAACCGCTTCCAGGCAAGCGAGAATGGTGATTCAGATTTTTTTTTACCTGCCATTACTTCGCGTTGTGTTCAAGCAAACCTTTTTTCGTTGCGACATAACTACACGCTTTCACTTTAGAAAAATCAGGAGTATCGAGCTTGATGTAATCGCCTTCTTCCTCTGAATATTCAAGCTGCTGAATAAAATCTTTGCGAAGCAATTCAATCAATGTGTCATTGAGCAATTCTTCGTTGCAACCCAAATCAGAAAGCAATTGGGAGAAAGAACAGAGGAAATAAACCTCATCCATAACTTGAAATTCCAAATCGCTCATCGGTTAATTCTGTTTTTCCAGGTGTAACTTTTAAACTGACTCAGCCATCCGGCAATCACCACATAAGTGATATGAAAAAGCTGTGCGGGTAAAAATATCAGCATGAGTTTTCGCCGGTTGAAAAAGTTGGCAACATTGAAGAGAAAGATG
>DMRR01000231.1:12119-12366 GCA_003455275.1 Bacteroidota bacterium
AATTGACGATTGACAATGCTGCTGCCGCAATGATTGAGTGATAAAACAGAAAAACAATTGCAAGTGAAGATGTGATTTTGAAATCGGTGTAGTGTTTTGATTTGCTGCCCCATCGCACGCGCTGCTCAATAAATTTTTTCCAGGTTGGAACAGTATGCGTTGAAACAGTTGCCTCTGTTGATTTCAGATACATGACCGAGGAAGGATTTTTTTGAAACGCTTTTGTCATCAGAAACATATCGTCGCC
>DMRR01000231.1:12768-13272 GCA_003455275.1 Bacteroidota bacterium
GCTCCGTTGCAGAGAGCGGGCATTCTCCAGAATAAACTTCCGCAGGCAATTCCCATGTAGCCAAGGAAATCGAGTGACTGCATTCGTTCAAAAAGATTTTTCTCTCCGTGAAATTTCACTGCTCCCATAATGAATTGTTTTCCTTTCAATTCATAACATGCAACCAAACTCTTCAACCAATTTGAATTCATTCGGCAATCAGCATCTGTAGTTACAATCAATTCCGCATTTGTTTTTGCAACAGCTGTTTCAATCGATTTCTTTTTAGAAGAATATTTTTCATTACTCATTTCATTTTTCATTTGAATGAGTTTCACTCTTGAATCAGATATTTCCTTCGTGCGCTCTGCTGTTTTATCAGATGAGAAATCGTCTACAACTATTACTTCCATTTTATCGGAAGGATAATCCTGAGACAGAACATCTCGCAGCACATTCAAAATATTTTTTTCTTCGTTTCGCGCAGCGATGATGACGGCCACTTTTGTTTGAGGTAAAAATTCT
>DMRR01000104.1 GCA_003455275.1 Bacteroidota bacterium
TAAACAAACAAAAATACAACAACAACATGAAAAACAATTTCACGGCTGGTAATTGGAAAGTTACCAACAACCAACGAGTTTTTTTAGTGCGCTACGATTCTAATAACGCTTTCTGTAATTTACATAATTTGCCGAATGTTTTTGCAGCTACGAATCCTGCAATCTCCACAACTAATTTGGTTGCTCCCGACAACAGAAATTGGTCGAGTATGAATTTGAACGCTTGCGCAAGTCAGTAACAGGAAGAAAAGGAAACGAGCACTTGATTGGAACAGAGGTGTGGCGGAGTGCCGGGATTTGTCCTGGCTGGAAACGCGGTTAAAAAATGGCGATTGGTTAAAATCAGTGCTGAAAAATCAATTGCGGTTTTTAATTAAATTCTGCAACGATGCAGGTTCATTGCAGAAAATTGTGGGTTCAAATCCCACTATCTCTACAATTTAATTTTAATGGCTATGAAAGAAAATTACCAGCAGGAACTTTTTCACAACACAGTGAATCTTGAAGGCGAGCAATTAGCGAAAGCCGAAGATTCAGCAAAGAATCAAGATGAAATCATTTTGAAATTCTTTGAAAAGAACATAGGATGGTTCACGCCTTATCAAGTGTGGAAAGCAATTTTTACTGAGCGAACTCCGCTCACGAGTATTCGCCGGAGCATAACCACGCTTACAAAGAATGGAAAGCTCCAAAAAAGCGAAGCAACGGTTGTAAAAGACGGCGGGTTCGGTGTGCCGAGCCATGGATGGAAATTAAGTGGAGAGTAAATACTGATTTAAAAATTTTAAAATGACATCTGAATCGGAATTAATTTTTGAAATTGTGGAGAAGAATACTGGCACCAACCGCGAGAATTGGATATGGAAACAAGATTTTTTGCCGGTGAGTAATCATAATGATTACATGGCTCCTCGAATTTATCTTTTTATGCTAATTCGATATTCCATTAAAAGCATAACAGAAATAGCTAATACAGTTCTTTTCAAAGACAAAAACACGATTCACATGTTGGCGTATATAAAAGAAACGGCAAATCAGAAAATCAAAAGAATTGAATGTGAAACAGATTTTGCAAATAAAATTCGTAAAATAGCAAGACAACAGATTAGCTAATTCTTAAATTTATAGATTTCAAAATGAATACTAATACAATGTCAATATTTGAGTTCAAAAACCATCATTATAAAAAGAATGGTTCGAAATACCAGAATAAAAAAGTAGTTATAGGACCGCATACATTTGATTCTAAAAAGGAAAGCAAACGATATTTGGAATTGTCAATGATGCAGAATAAAAATATAATTTCAAATTTAAAAACTCAAGTTCCTTATGAATTAAAGGTAAATGGAGTATTGATTTGTAAATACATTGCGGACTTTGCCTATGAAAGTAGGATTATAACATCACATAATGGTAGTTGGAAAGAAAAAATAGTTGAAGATGTAAAAGGGTTCCGCCGGACAAAATATCGCGATGCTTCAGGCAAGGTGCGCACGCGCACTAATCCCGCCTACGAAATGTTTCTGCTCAAGAAAAAATTGATGAAAGCAATTCATAACATTGATGTGATTGAAATATGAAAGTGATGATTTTAAACAACGCCACCACCGCCCGCGATATAAATCCATTACCAAAGCCACGCGTCTGGCAGTTTTGTGAAACCGATAATTTTAACGGATTATATCAAAATGAATTGCGCCGATGGATAGCAATAGAAGAAAAATTAAAAGATTATAGCATCGAATCAATTAAGTGGATTTTAGACCGGCCCTATGTGAACATTTCAAATACATTAATTCCAGAATGGATAGAACTTGTTCCAAAGATGTATTATGAAGCAAAGGTGACAGAAATAACAAAAATCAAAATTTTAAAACCTATATTTTGATAACAGAACAAAATATTATTGACAGAACTGGCGATTACCTTTGCTGGAACTGCGCTACTGAAATTCTTACGGTAGGCGAGGTTGCCCGTGGTGCCAAAAAAGCAACGGATGGTAGCTGCGGTATATGTGGAATGCAAACCAAGGTTATCCCTAATGAAAAATGGACATATCAGCCACCACCTCCTCTGCCGGAACTTGATAAAGAAAAAGTTATGGTGAAGATTGACATTATAAAGAAAATTGCTACCGAACTGCAGGGATATAAATGTGAAAATTGTGGATGGAAAGGCAATGAACACCAGCGGAGAGCAATACCACTTACTGACGACAGGCATTCAAATGATTATGGACAACTAGTACATGTGTGCCCGAAATGTTATATGCCAGATTTTATTCTTGAGAAAAATTCGCTAAGGAATTTTGTAATTGATGGGGGATTTCGCGATGAATATAAACAACATATCTGGATGAATGCGGAAATAATCTCTGAAAACATAATTCAAATTTTGCAATAAATTAAAATTAAATAATAAAAATGAACTTTAAAACTAACAAGAATGGGATCAAAATGGGATTAGTTCCTAATGCTTTTGATGAAAAATTTTTTGAAGGAGATACAGTCCGTGTTCGCCTAAGCAATTCAGAAGCAAAATTGCTGGTAGGACTGCCACAATATTCATCTGCATTTTCAGGCAGATTCATAGGGGGAGGAATTGTGAAATCAGTTTCAGATTGTGATATCAAGATTGCATTTCATACCGCTGAAATTTCAATTGACAATACCCGGTTCAAAGATGTAAAATTCGATTACGATTACTAATGACTACATTTTCCTGTAAGGGCAATCTTGGAGATATTATTTACTCGCTCGCATCAGTGAAAGCATACGCTGAGATTCACTGGCCCGTTCGCTACCTGCTCGTGTATGATGCGCCAAGCTATACACCCGATCACCCGTTTGGTAATGTTGCTATGACACTGCAAGCAGCTAATATGCTTAAGCCATTACTTCAGATGCAGGATTACATTAAAGAGGTGGAGGTTGTGCGCCACAATGAAGTGGATCACGCTAGCATAGATTTCTGCTTAGATGATTTCCGCGACCTTCCAGAAATTGATTATTGGCGGGGCAATATTCCTGAATGGTTCATTCATCTGTTTCGAAAATATTACAACATTGATATTCATCCTGACCTTACAAAGCCGTGGTTGAGTGTTCCTAAAAAATATTTACACTTCAATAATTCTGAAAAAAAAATACACATTTATTTTTCAAGAAGCGCCCGGTATCAAAATAAAATTGATTTGAAAGCAATGCGCGGAAAATTCAATTCCGAAAATAAGCCATATTTTATAGGGCTGCCATCTGAAAACGCAGAATTTGTTTATTCAACTCTAATTGACAATCATATTGCTTGTTACGATTTCGCGCAAATAGCTTTTTACATTTCAAAATGTAAATATTTTTTCGGCAATCAAACATTTTTTTACTCTATTGCAGAAGCTCTGAAAGTGCCCCGTTTTCTGGAAGTCTCGCCCACCTGCCCCAATGTGCAGCCAATTGGAAATAATGCTTTCAAAATTCAAAATCAAAAAGATTTCGAAATAATGATTTCGAAAATGACAAATTCATAATTTCAAAATAATGTTATTCAATTTCTGAAAGCAGATGATTTCTACCTTGAAAAAAATCAACTTGTTTACAGCGCAATTGAATCACTGATTCCAAAGCCACAAATAGAAAAACAAACCAAGGCATGAAAATTCTAATGACTGGTGCCACCGGATTTATTGGGCGCAATCTAAAGGAACATTTTGAACTAAACGGGCACGAAGTAAAAAATATTGGGAGGAAAGATTGGTCGCCACTTTCTCAATTGACAACAGAATTTTATGTAAAACAGATGAATAAAATTAGTCCTGAGATAATTATTCATTGTGCTGGTGAAATTTACAATCAAGAAGAAATGTATAAAGTTAATTTTGAATTTATACAATGGTTGTTAAAATGCACAAAAGAAGTTCCATATAAATGTTTCATCAATATCGGAAGCAGCAGCGAATACGGAGCCAACGACAAGCCGATGAAGGAATCTGATGCCTTGCACCCGCGTAACCCCTACGAATGCACAAAGGCAATGGGAACACTGTATGCTGAAACATTTGCGCGCATGAATCAAAAGCCAATTGTAACCATCCGCCCCTTCAGCGTATATGGTAAGCACGAACCGGCGCACCGTTTAGTGCCCACGATAATGCGCAATTTGCGAGAGGGTAAGCCCACCACCATTGCGCCAGGTATGCACGATTGGATTTACATAAAAGATTTTATTCGTGGCGTGCAGTCAATTATTGATAAAGTAATTGCCGGCAAGATCGTTACACATGATATATTTAATATGGGAACCGGCATCTGCATGAACAACGAGGAAGTATTCAACACCATAAAAAACGCAATGGGGCTGGAGGGTATAATGATTAAAAGCGACAACTATATGCGCTCATTCGATACAACAATTTCTTGGAAAGCAAGCATGGCTAAAACATGCTCAGTAATAGAGGACATGAGCGACTGGATTGTGGATATGGACGCAGCCATTGCCGACATGCTGAACGATGAGAAGTTGCTCACAACTACTGAACCACATATAGAGTAAAATAATGTGAAAATAATTTATGATTATGTAATTAAAATTATATTACATTTGTGCCATCAAAAAAGCACACAATGGAAATTAAACTAACCAACCAAGAGTGCGAGGAGTATTTCTACAATGCCCTTTGCAATGCCGTAGGAACAGGAGTAATGAGTGGCTATGGCTTGTCATTCGACTTTGAAGAACTGGATGATTACGACAAGGTAAAAGCCGAACTCATTAAGACAAACAAATCGCCATGCTTTGAGGATGTGCTGATGCACGGACTACGAATGGGTTATCCGCTTCAATGCACCGATGAAGAAGGGGATGGTGATTACACCAAGAGCATTACGATACAAGATATTTATGAGCGTATGCCTAACTGCGCCTCAACATCTTCTCTTAGAAATGCACGAAGAAAATGATGATGCAAGCACAGCAGACGCTCTTATTCAATGGTGCTTTTACAAAGAAATAATTTTCGGATAACTAAAATAAACAATCAAATGAAAACAGAAATCAGAATTGTGTTACTCCCAGTCTGTGACTATGACCGCAAAGAACACGCAGAGAATATCGAAGGACATCAGTTTACTTTCGACTCACTTAAACAATTCCTTGAATCATCTGGTTCACCTCTAACATTTAGAATGTATGAATTAACGGAATTTATGGATGATGCGAATGGCGAGTATATCAACTTGGATGACTATTGGACATCATGGATAATTTTAATAAACCCTTAAATACATTTTACATGGAAACACAACAGCAATTCATCTCCTTAGATGAAACAATCAGAAACGGAAACTCTGCCGAGAATAATTTGATTAACGAAGTCAAAGAAAAAATTTAATCGGCTACAATGCAATACACTAAATGGTTTCAATATGGAAGATGGATTTGTAAAAACTTTTATGAGTGATTTTGGTCTTAAAATTTATCCAACAAAAAGTGTGTGTATTATTAAAAAAGATTTTAGCGATTATTTATATAAGGTGAAGGATAGTGAGATTAAAAGGAGTGAATTGATTGACAGATTAAAACGAAACACTGTGATTAGGAATAAGTGGATATTTTGCACATCATTGACTGTTTGGATATTATTTGTTCTTTGCTTGTTAGTGGGAATGATTTATGCCGTTACTCCTGTTTTATGGTCGCGCTCATCTGCCCAACTGATAGGAATATTGATTGGGGAAATAGGGGTTGTCTTAATTATTAGTGGTGTATATAAATTGGATAAATGGATTTGCAGAGATATATTCTGGATTAAAGTTAAACACAGAAATAAAATTTATTGATAAAACATATAATGGAATACACTAAGCAATTTGGCATATCTTCAATCAAAGTAGTATTTCTTGTTGTTTTAGAAAAGGACGAGAAATAAAAAGAAATCTATGACAATCGAACAGAAATCAAATAATGATATTGTTCAAATTAAGTTCAGGATCCTTGAACTGAGCTTCAAGCACCGCATAAGCCATATCGGTAGTTGCCTTACCGCAGCACCCATCATTTATGAATGCTACGCCAACCGCCCGGAAAAACATCGCTTTGTCTTGAGTGCAGGACACGCGGGCTTGGCACTGTATGTTGTGCTAGAGCATTTCAAAATAATTCCGGATGCTGAACTCTTGCTCACGCGAGATGGCATACACCCCGTGCGTATTGGAAACGAAGCATACATACACTGCAGCACCGGATCACTAGGGCTTGGAGCAACCATAGCAGTTGGAATTGCAGCCTCTCTACCTGACCACCGAGTAGATTGTATGTGTAGCGATGGAGAGGCCAGCGAAGGAGCAATTTATGAAGCACTTAACTATTCGCGCAATGCCGGATTAAACAATTTGCATTTCCATTTTAATCTGAATGGATTTAGCGCACTGGATAAAACCGATACGGTGCGAATGACCAAAGTACTTACTACTATTCATGATGGAATTAAAATTCATCACACGGAAGGCAAACTCAGGGAGTTTCCGTTTCTAAATGGACTTGATGCTCACTACTATGTAATGAACAATAATAATTGGGCAACAGTATGTGAATGGAAAACCAAATTTGATTTTATAAATGAGAAATAGCATGTCAAAGTTTGAACAAATACTTAGTCCGATTTTAATAGCAAATAACTTAAGTTTCTTAGATGATAAAATATTTGAGGAGCACAAAGCAGACATTATTTTGTCCATAAAGCAACTTGCTGTAGAAATGTTTGTCATGGGATATAAATTTATCGCGCTCAATCGAGTTCGCTTTAATTTGACAAACGCTCACGCATATACGCAATTATTAAACAGTAGATTGTGCAAATGACAAAAGGAATTTTTGTTCTTTACAAAACAAAAAATGGAAATTATTTTATGTTTTACAATGGAGCGATGGATAAATTCATTTTTGACCAGCCAACAAAGCTGAAACCTTTTTGCCATGTTGATTTCGAAACGGCTTACCCTGATTTTTACAAAACCCAAAGTATAGTTAGATTTTAGTATCAGCATAAATTCACCTTTCACCACTCACCATTTACGAACATGAAAACTATCTTCTACACCATTATCGGAGCCAGCCACTACGCCGGATGCAGAACTGATGAAATGATTTATACCTTCAAAAAGTTTCACCCGGATATTGAACTGCGCGTGTTTGGTCAGGCAGATATTGACCGCGTGTTTGCTACGGATCCGCGACTGAATTTTTACAATAGTAAAGCAACATTCGCGCTGGAGGTTTACAAAGAACACGAAAAACTTTTCCGCGGTGATTATGAGATTGAACGGAATGAACTTCTTGTTGTAAACATTGATGCCGACCACCTAATTTTTGACCGGCTCGATTCTATACTTGCTGCAGATTATGATGTGGCGTGCCCTGCTAACTGCAATGCAATGGAAAACTCGCGCCTGCTCACTCGCTCCGAAAGTAGCTTGATAGGCACGCGCGCTCACGAGAACGAATTGTTTTCATTTAATGAATACATACAGGGCGGATTAGTTGCCAGCACAAATTATGATTTCTGGAAACACTATGAATATGCATCGCTCAATTTCAGCCACAAGTTTGGATTGATGGAAAATGATGTGCTGAACATTGTCTGTAAAATGTTTCCATACAAATTCAAATACCTTGAGGGGCACTACCTGAGCGAATCGCCGGATTTTACTGCCTATTACGGATGCGCATCGCTTGGACGCGAGCGCAACGCAACCGTGAACAAAGGCAAGGTTTATCTGCAAGGCAAACCAATAAAGCTCTATCACTACGCCCGTGGCGGAGTTCAAAAGCCACCTCATAGCGCTGTATGGAGTAGCCCGGTTGTTGATTACATTCAAAATAATTTATTGAGATGAACATCCTAATTAGGAAGCGGGGTTTTGGGTATGCGCCTGTTCTACGCAGTTTGCTTCAACCGAACTTCACTATGACACACGCACCATTT
>DMRR01000083.1:0-6127 GCA_003455275.1 Bacteroidota bacterium
GTCGCAATACACTTCAGACAACAACCTTGCTTGATGCGATTGAGGCTAACAAATTTGATTGTGCAATTGGCGGTGCGCGCCGCGACGAAGAGAAAGCAAGAGCCAAGGAAAGATTCTTTTCTCACCGGGATGAATTCGGTCAGTGGGACCCAAAAAATCAGCGACCTGAACTCTGGAATATTTTCAATGGAAAAAAACATGTGGGCGAACACTTCCGTGTTTTCCCAATCAGCAATTGGACGGAGATGGATGTGTGGCAGTATATTTTGTTAGAAAAAATTCCATTGCCTAGTTTGTATTTCACCCACAAGCGAAAGGTTTTTGTTCGTGATGGTGTGATTTATTCTGTCAGTGATTTCATGAAAATGAAACCTACTGAAGTAGTGGAAGAAAGAATTGTTCGCTTCAGAACTGTTGGCGACATGACTTGTACGGGCGCAGTTCTCTCCGAAGCATCTTCTGTTGAAGATATTATTGCTGAAGTCGCTGCGTCGCGTGTTACAGAGCGCGGCTCCCGCATCGACGATCGTCGCAGCGAAGCTGCCATGGAAGACAGAAAGAAACAGGGATATTTTTAAAGCAAGTTTGAAGTAAGAAGTTGGAAGTTGGATTTTCCTGACAACAAAAACTTCCAAGATCAAAAATCAAAGTTCAAAGATTCATTAGATGACCACAAAAAGTTACTTAGACATGGAACTGCTTCGCTTTACAACGGCAGGCAGCGTTGACGATGGAAAGAGCACGCTCATCGGGCGATTGCTTTATGATTCGAAATCAATTTTCGAAGATCAGCTTGAAGCGATTGAACACACGAGCCGTCAGCGCGGTGAAGAAGGTGTGAACCTGGCATTGCTTACAGACGGTTTGCGTGCAGAGCGCGAGCAGGGAATCACGATTGATGTTGCTTACAGATACTTCGCAACTCCGAAACGGAAATTCATTATTGCCGATACTCCCGGTCACATTCAGTACACGCGCAACATGGTTACGGGTGCAAGCACTGCGAACCTCGCCATCATATTGGTGGATGCACGCAATGGTGTGGTGGAACAAACTTGCCGTCACTCTTTCATTGCATCGCTGCTCGAGATTCCGCACATTGTTGTTTGTGTGAACAAAATGGATTTGATGGATTGGAGTGAAGATGTATTTGAAAAAATAAAATCCGACTACACATCGTTCGCTGCAAAGCTTGATGTGCGCGATATTCACTTCATTCCTATCAGTGCTTTGAAAGGAGACAATGTGGTGGATCCATCACACAACATGCTGTGGTATAATGGGAGCACACTTCTTTACTTGCTCGAAAACATTCACATCGCGAGCGACATGAATCACATTGATGCGCGCTTTCCGGTGCAATATGTGGTTCGTCCATACAGCGACAAGTATCATGACTATCGAGGTTATGCAGGAAGAGTGGCAGGTGGAATTTTTCGTCCGGGCGATGAAGTAGAAATTCTTCCGAGCGGATTTACTTCAAAAGTAAAATCCATTGACACCTACGAGGGCACTTTGCAGGAAGCATTTCCTCCGCAGAGCGTTTGTATTACACTCGAAGATGATATTGACATCAGCCGCGGCGACATGATTGTTCGAAAGAATAACAAACCTGAAATGAGTCAGGATGTTGATCTGATGATTTGTTGGCTGAACGAAAAGCCATTGCAACTGAATGGAAAATATGCGCTCCGCCACACCACCCGTGATGCACGATGTGTAATTAAAGAAGTAAAATACAAAGTGAACATCAACACGCTTCACCGTGATACGGAAGACACCAACATTCGTATGAATGAAATTGGTCGTATCACTATCAGAACAACAGTTCCTCTTCTATTCGACAGCTATCGCAAAAACAGAATCACCGGTTCGCTCATTCTCATTGATGAAGCAACCAATGAAACTGTTGGCGCAGGAATGATTGTGTGAGAAAAAAAATTATTGAAGTTGTTGTGCTCGATTTGTAATCGAACTCAGTTAGAAAATCCGATTGCAAATCGGAACATTTAATTCCCCCCGCTTGCAAATCAAGCGGAACGATGCATTTGACTTTTCACCTTTCACCTTTTGCCATTCTCCTCACCATACTCACGCTCGCGCATAAAAGAAAAATTCCTCCCAGCACTGCTACTACTGATGATCCAGCAGGGAAATCTCGGCTGAATGAGAACCACAATCCGAGAAAACTTCCTGCAATGCTGATGAGAAGTGCAATCACTACCACACCCAAATTATTTTTCGTGAGCATGATGCCGCACACGGAAGGAATAATCAGGTATGAGAAAACCGGAATTACTCCGTTCACTTTCACAGCAAATACAATGGCGAGTCCGATGGAAATGTAGAACAGGAAATTCCACAGGTTGAAGGCGCTCACTTTTTCTCCGCTGCCATCTTCAGACTTTTCAGTGAGTGCAAAAAACTTTCTGAAGAAAATTAAATGCACCAATGCAAGTGTGCCGAAAACCATTCCGATCAGTTCAATTTGCTCCCAGCTCACGGAAAGAATATTTCCAAAGAGCACTTCCTGAATATCTGAATCGCCATGCGGTGTTTTTGAAATGAGCAGCACCGTGAGAGCCGAAGTGAAGGCATAAAAAATTCCGATGATGGCTTCGGTTTTCAAACGCTTGTCGCGAATGGAAATGAACGACATCAGCAGCGCTCCCACAAGTGTAAACACAAGCGGAATCGTGGTGAGTCCGAAACCCATGAAGGCAGCGAACGCCACACCGAGTGATGAGATTTGTCCAAGCGCAAGGTCAACGAACACAATGCCGCGACCTACCACATGCACACCGAGATACGAGAGCAAAATTCCGGTGATGAGCGCCACCACAAACGCCTGCACCATGAAGGGCAGTTGAAACATTTCAAACATTTTAGATTTTTTAATTTAGAGTTAAGATTATTTTTTGATTGGGTGATTAGTGAAAAGTGAAATTAGATGGTCTGTATTTTTTCACCTTTCTACTTCAGCGCTGCTGTCAGCAGATTGATGTTGTAATCAAACAAATCGTAGTAAGTTTTAATTGTATCGAACGCACCGACAGAATTCGCGAGTGTCAACACTTTCACGCCGGTTTGATTTTTCACCACATCGGAAGATGAAGTAGTGAAGTAAGGTGAAGAGATTATCACCTTGATGGCGTTCGTCTTTACTTCATTAATAATTTTCACCAACTGTGATGGCGTAGGAGGAATGCCCGGCTTGGGTTCCATAAAATCAACGATGTGCAAGCCGAATCGTGTTTCGAAGTAACACCACTCATTGTGGTAAGCAATAATTTTTGCTCCCTTAAATGGCGCAATAGCCGCACTCCATGTTTTCATTTTCGCATCAATGGTGGAATTAAACTTCACCAGGTTTGCTTCGAAGAATGCTTTGTTCTCCGGAGAAACTTTTTCCAAACCATTGCAGATGTTGCGTGCAATAATTTTTCCGTTGAGCGGATCGAGCCAGTAGTGCGGGTTTCCGTAAACATGAATATCACCTTCGCCGCGGTTGAGTGACGAAGGAACTTGCAAAAGATTTACACCAACAGATGCATCTACATATCCGTTTGCACCTTTCTGAATTTTTGAGTTTCGCGAACTCGCAAGCAGTTGCGGCGACCAGCCCGCTTCCAAATCCAAACCAACCGTGATAAACAAATCAGCATTAGTGAGATTGATAATGTAACTCGGCTTTGGATCAACAAAGTGCGGATTCTGGTAGCCGGTTGCGATGGAAGTGGCAGAAATTTTTTCGCAGCCAATCAGTTCAGCAATACTTTTCATATCCATCGTAGTCGCCACAACTTTGATGATGCCCGCATTTGAAAAAGAAAATGTTCCAAGAAGAAAAAAAGTTGCGATTAATTTTTTAGTGCTCATGATTTTTTGATTTTTAATTTTTGAATTTTGATTTTAATACTGATGCGCTCCATGCGTTCCGATTACGAAAATCCATCGGAGCCATGCTTCGTAAGTTTGAGAATGATTCGGTTGCTCCGTCATTTTACCTTCCAGTTCTATTTTCTGAAATTCAGTGGCGAGCCAGCCGTAAGTAGCGCTGTAAGCCATTAGCACGGCAGCGGGTGCGTTCACATCCTGCGCATAATTATATCGCGCGGTAATGAAGGAGCGCTTTGCAATTTGCAGTGACATGAGCGAATACAATCCAAGTGAATTCACCTGAATGTTTTCTGTCTTCTGAACTTTTGCATAAAAAATTTCCGACTGCCAGGTAAATGATTTGTAAGTGTTGTGTTCAAGCGGTTTCCATTTGTAAGTCAAATCCACGCCACCAACTTGTGTGCTGAGTGAAGAATCATTCGGTCCCATTGCGGCAGATAATCCAAACTCAAGAGTTGCATTATCGTTAAGAGAAAAGAAATTTTTCAGATGCCCGACATACAGAAAATTATTTCGATCGCTTCGAATGAAAAGCGGACTATCACCATAACCCGCAAATGCCTGTGCAGTCAGCTCTTGATAGAACGCATGATTCGGCAGCAGCCAACTGAGCGAAACACCATCATCATTTATTCCTTCCCCGAAAAGATTTTCGTAAGCATTTGGCAAATCAATAAACGGAAGCGCGTGCGCATGAACAGGATTAATTCTTCCGAATGCACTTTTGAATTTTCCTGCCTTCAGTTGCAAGCCCCAAGGCAGCGAAGTGGAAGTGAGATAACCTTCTTCAATGTTCGCTGCATACTTGTGGGTGTCTTCATCTTTTCCAAGCGAAAGAAAAAAATCAGCGCGTATGTAAGGATCAACAACTGATTGAAAAGAAAACTCTGCTTCGTTCAGGTAAGCATCAAAATTTCTTTTCGCAGCGTTAATGTAAGAAGCACCAAAATCGCCAATCACGCTGATGTCAGGATTGGAAGATGCAGCAACACGCGGAACAAAAGGCGCTGCATCATTTGTGGTTTGCATTTGTGCTTCTATTTGTAGAAGCAGTAATGAATCGGTGGCTGCTGTTGAATCTGCCGGAGTTTGCGCTGAAACTTTTTTATTTAATGCAGCAAGAGCAATGAAAAGAAGAATGAATAATGAAATTTTTTTTATACAAAACATGACTGTTGTTGTTTGAAAGAAAAAAATGATTGATCCGGCATTGCCGGATTCAAAAAATAAATTCAATAAGAGAAAAAATATTTTCTCTCAGTTAAACAACAGCAGGTGGACCGCGTAACTGAAAATGAAACTGAAATAATTGCCCTTTAAAAAGAACGGGTTGAATAATTTTTTCATTCAGAATGAATTCTGATGAAGGAGGAAAAATAATTTGCGCAGCTGTGAAAGCCGGAAGATTATCCTGCAAACTTTCGCAGTGAATGTGATGAATGGAAATATGTGTTCCACTTGCAGGATGCTCAATGGTATCTTCATGACCTGTACACTCATGTATAAGTTCAGGAATTATAGCTTGAACAAACAATGACAGCAAAAGAAAAATGCCAACCTTTCTGAGTTTCACTTTTAGTTTCTTCAGAGGCAAAAGTAAATTTCGCTTTTAATACAGTGCATTAAAAAAAAATGGAAGCTTATCAATATTATTTTATCTGGCAAAATTCACTGCACGCTTCTCTCGAATTACAGTTACTTTAATCTGGCCGGGATAAGTCATTTCAGTTTGAATTTTTTGCGCCATCTGAAACGATAAGTCTTCTGCTTGTTTATCCTGAACTTTATCAGCTTCCACAATCACACGCAATTCTCTGCCTGCCTGAATGGCATAAGCTTTTTCAACTCCTTCATAACTCATAGCTATTGTTTCCAGGTCCTTCAATCGCTTCAGGTAGCTGTCCATCATTTCGCGCCGCGCACCTGGCCGAGCCCCGCTGATGGCGTCACATGCCTGAACAATAGGTGAAATAACAAATAACATTTCCATTTCATCATGATGCGCGCCTATTGCATTCACAATTGCGGGGCTCTCCCCAAATTCTTCAGCGAGTTTAGCTCCAAGCAATGCATGACTGAGTTCAGTTTCCTTGTCCGGAACTTTACCAATATCATGAAGCAATCCTGCACGCTTTGCCATCTTCGGATTGATTCCAAGTTCTGATGCCATCACAGCACAGAGGTTTGCAGTTTCTTTAGAGTGTTGCAAAAGATTTTGCCCGTATGA
>DMRR01000083.1:6498-10546 GCA_003455275.1 Bacteroidota bacterium
ATCTGGTCTTCCAGTTGTTTTCTGGTTTTCTCTACCACCTCTTCAATTCTTGCAGGGTGAATTCTACCGTCAGCAACGAGGCGCTGTAAGCTAAGTCTTGCTGTTTCGCGGCGTACCGGATCGAATCCTGAAATTACAATTGCCTCCGGTGTGTCGTCTACAATAATTTCAACTCCGGTTGCGGCTTCAAGCGCTTTGATATTTCTTCCTTCGCGCCCGATTATTTGCCCTTTTATATCATCGCTGTCAATGTGAAAAACTGAAACAGTATTTTCAACTGCATGTTCAGCTGCTGTTCGCTGTATGGTACTGATGATTATTTTTTTTGCCTCCTTATTAGCTCTGATTTTTGCTTCATCGGCAATTTCCTTTTCATATCGAAGAGCTTCAGTTTTTGCGGCGGCGGTTAATGATTCAATCAATTGTTGCTTTGCCTCAGCCGCTGTCAACTTTGCTATTCCCTCCAACTTACGAACATGTTCTTCCTGCGCTTTATCCAGTTCAGCTTTTTTGGTTGCTACCAATGATAGCTGGCGGTTCAGGTTTTCCTTTATTGCATCATTTTCCTGTTCTTTTCTTGAAGCGTTTTCAATTTTCTGATTAAGAGATTGCTCCTTTTGCTTGATTGAATTATCGCGCTGTTCCGCAGTGCGTGTGCGCTGAAGCATTTCTTTTTCATGCGCAGCTTTTTCTTTTAAAATTTCTTCTTTGGCAGAAAGGATTTGTTCCTTCTTCAAAGCTTCGGCCTTTACCCTGGCTTCCTCAGTTATTCTTTTTGCTTCGATCTCTGCTTTTTCCTTTTCTCTTCCTGCTTTACCCCCGAATAAAAATTTACCAATCAGGAAGCCCAGGGCAAGAGCAGCAAGGGCAGTTATAGCTATGGCTATATAAAGATTTTGATTGTCCATGAATGTTGTTGTTTTTAAAAAACATTTTAAAGAATGTTACGGTTATGCAGTCAATTATTTTTTTAGCAATTCATTAACCGTTGCCGTCAAATGTAATGATTTTGAAAAACCCGCTTCCTCATATTTTAACAAATGGAAGTATGCATGTCGAATTTTAGAGAAAGCAACCGGTTAGTTATTTAATTCCTTTTAATTCGGAAACTTTCGGAGAAACAATTACGGCCTCAGCCTCCATATCCCAGTTTGCTCGTACTACAATGTCCTTTGCTGCATATGTTACTTTTTCAGGCTGCACATGGAGCCAATAATCGCCTGCATCCCATTTATCATTTTCATTATCGTCACGGACAAAACGCAATCTGTAAGTTGATGGTGTAACTGCAGTGATATTGAAAATATTTTTACCGGAAGAAATCTGCCAGTGTTTTATAACAGTTTTACCTGATACCAGTTCAGCAAAATAATGGTGAGCAGTGTCCTCATTCATAATTTCCAGGTGAAGATTTCCGGTTGATATCTCTTCTGATTTTTTAAAATGTAAAACCAAACTGTCATTGGAATTACCAAAAATATCAGTGAAATAATTTTTTGGTATAGTGACCGAATAGTTTTTCCCTTTTTCAAAATCAAAATCCAGGACCGAATATCTCAGCCCTGTGAGCGAATCAATTTTCAAAACCAAAAGTCCATTTCTGATTTCTGAAGTCGAATCGCTTCTTATTTCTGCGAACAAATCCTTTCTTACTTTTTGAATCGGATAATTAAAATGAAATTCAAGATTTTTTTCAGAGGAAAGAGAATAATTGTTCTTCGTTCCAAGAAGGTTGCTTCTCATTGAAAATTTAACCGGTGCAATTCCTTTTTGGCTTGAAAGCACTTTCATTCGAATTCCAATCGTATCAATTTTTCCATCTAAAGTATAGCTGCAATAAACACTGTCGCGTTGTTTTGATTCATACCAAACGAATATGGTATCATTATTCCGGCTGTGTGATTGAAAAAGAATTTTGGTGGAGTCTGAAATTATTTTTGGCAGAATATCACTAACAGGATGATTGAAAGCAAAAGCTATTTTATTGTTTTCGCTATTCGAAACAGAAAGCAAAACAGTTTTCTTTTGATCAGGAATAAATGAAAACATTGAATAAAAATCTATTGAATCATTAACAGTGATCAATGTATCAATAAAGGCCACTTCCTCTTCAGGCTGATCGTAGAAGTAATCCAAGTTTTTATCATTCAAACAAAACAGGCGATAAGTTCCATAGTGTAAATAACTGAGCACAAAAACACCATTCTCATCTGTCCTTGTGAAGTAGGCAGGTTTTATTTTAGCAGCCGCTGAATCATTTGCATCCGAATAAAGCATTACTAAAAAATTCTTGTCCGGTTTCAGTGTCAGTGCATCTTTCAGTACTCCCTGAATTCTGAAAGAGTCTATCACTTCTCCTGTCGAAAAAACATAGGTCAGCCCTTCGATTTTATTTCCTTCGGTTATGTCTGCTATTGAATTTCCAAAATGTAAAGTATAAGTTGTATTTTCCTTCAGTGAGTCAGGAAGAGCTACAAATAAATGTTTGTGTTTTATTTTATATCTAAGTTTTTCACTGGAAGCCGGAGACAGGTAAATTTCTGATGAAGGGTTATTCAAAGTAAAATTTTCATCAAAAGAAATTTTTATTTCTCTCCCTTTGAAATGTGTTGTAAGGCTTTCTGGAGAAAACGAAACAGGGCGAGGGGGCTCAATATCTTTCTCTCCTCCTGTTGGGGCTACCACATTGGCACAACCGGTAATTATGGAAGCAATGAAAAGGAAACCCAGGTAAGAGAATGTGATCCGAAAAAAGTGCAACAGAATTTTCACAGCATATTTAAACGACTGTATAACTCTTTTTTGTATGACTTACTTACCGGAATCAATTTATTCTCAACAAGAATAATGTCATCAGATATTTTCTTAATCCTGTCTGTACGAACAAAGTAAGAACGATGCACTCTCACAAATTGATTAAGCGGCAATTTTTCTTCAATGTTTTTCATCGTGCTGAGGATTGTATATTTCTTGGTGGTAGTGATAAGATTTACATAATCACCAAGCGCTTCAATCCATAATACATCCTTTGTTGAAATGCTTATAAGTTCTGAATCAACCTTGATGAACAGGTTTTCAATATTGGCAGATTCAAGGTGAACCGGTTTGTTATTCTGACGAACCTTATTCAACGCTTTTAGAAAACGGGTGTATTCAACAGGTTTTACAAGGTAATCAGTTGCTTCTACTTCAAATGCTTCAACCGCATATTTATTCTGAGAGGTAATGAGAATAATCTGTGGGCGGTTTTCAAGGCTTCGGATCAATTCGATCCCGCTCATTTTCGGCATTTCAATATCCAGAAAAATTAAATCAACTTCATTCTTTGTCAAAAAATTTGATGCTTCAATTCCGCTTTTGCATTCTTTGAGCAATTCAAGATCTTCCGTGTCTGCTATGTAATCACATATCAGCTCACGGGAAATTTTATCATCATCAACTACAAGACATTTCATATTCAAAAAGGTGTGCGTCAAATATAACAGGAACTTTATACCGCATCAACAGATTTCACCCATGTGGTTTTTCAGTATTGATTTTTAAGGAGGTTCCTTTGAAAAAGAAACTATCTAAAAAAAATAAATTGATTTTGACTGAATCAAAATAGATTTTTTACTTTGTCAGCCTGAAAATTAAATTAAGTATGAAATTTTTTACGAACAAATCCAGGGTAATTGCTTTTTCAATTCTTTCCATTGTTTATCTTGGAACTACTTCCTGCTTTGATGACCATATTGATTTCGCACAGATGAAAGGTATTAATTACTTCTGTCGTCACAGCATTTTAACTCCGCAGGAAATTACTTTCGATAACTCTGCGGGAATTGCAGATGCGGTATTAAACAAAGGCGACATTGTAAATATTGAGCCCAACACATTTGTAAATTCAGACGGCACTGCGTTCGATGGAAAGGTATACTTTACAGTGGTTGAATCACCCTCGCGCGGATTCATGGCTATGAATTCTGTGCCCACAGTTTCTAACGGTGCTTCATTACAAAGCGAAGGTGCTGATTTGCTCAGAGCTACAGATGCTACAGGTCATGAC
>DMRR01000108.1 GCA_003455275.1 Bacteroidota bacterium
ATTGCGGTTACCGTGCCCCACTGAACGGGTTTGTATATTGCTATTCCACTGAGAACTGAAAAAATTCCCATCACAATTATTGCTGTGTAGGCAATTTGTTGGGCTCCATTAAATTTTTTTTCAGGTAATGGTTTTCGTGACAGATACAAATCATGAAGCAAAACAGACCATGCTTCTGAGAAAGAATTTTTCGAAGGAAGAAGGTATCGCCACTCACCTGAGAAAATTGTATAAATAATGTAGAGCAGGCCGTTCAACATAAAGATCCACATAAATGTAAAATGATACGCCATGCCTTCTGAGAGATGCTGATTCAATCCAAGCGCATGGTAAACTGAGTCAGGAAAAAAATGAAACACCAGCCATTCGCCAATTTGAATTTTATAAATATCATTTGCCCAATAAATGAGCAAGCCGCTCCAGATCATAACACCGAGAACAGGAAAATTGAACCAGTGAGTCCATCGGATAACGAGCGGATGCTTGTTAATTATTTTTTTCATGACGCGACGAAAATACTTCTTGTAAGCAATGAGATTATTGTTGGATTTGTTGTTGAATAATTAAGAATAAAAATATTTTTCGTTTGCGGTTCGTGATCGTGGCTTAAGTTTCGCAGGAATTTTTTTTCCATCACACATGATAAAAGTTTTTCTTTCCATTTCTCTTCTGTTTTTTTTCTCATCCAAAATTTTTGCACAGCAAGATCTGCCCATGAATAAGAATTTTCAGCAAGCATTTCAAAATAAAACCCGGAGTGCAGATGGAAAACCCGGCGCTGATTATTGGCAAAACTTTGGGAAATATGTGATGGATGTTACAGTTGCTCCTCCGTCAAGAATCATCAGTGGCAGCGAAACTATTTATTACTACAACGGAAGCCCCGACACATTGCATGAAATTTATTTCAGGCTAGTTCAGAATGCGCATAGGAAAAATGCACATCGCGATTCAAAAGTCACCAGCGGATATTTTACAGATGGTATGAATATTATTTCGCTCATGGTTGACAAAAAAGAAAAAACTTCTGCTTTGAAAATTGCCCCGGGAAGCAATGGTACGCGTGAGTTTATTCATCTGGATAAACCACTTCCGCCAAAAACTTCAGTTGAGATTTCTGTAAAATGGAATTATGAATTGTCTGAAGATAGCCGGAGTGATCAACCACGCGATGGCGTGATTGACAGTACAACTTTTTTTCTTGCATACTGGTATCCGCGCGTAGATGTCTATGACGATGTAAATCATTGGGACCAAACTGACTTTACGGAACTGCAGGAATTTTATAATGATTTTAATGACTATGATTTCACTATACATGCTCCGGCCGGATTCGTGGTTTGGTCAACCGGTGAATTAAAAAATGAGAATGAAGTTTTATCCGGAATGCTTTCGGGCAAACTCAATACTGCACAGCGCTTCGACTCTACAATTCACCTGATAACAGAGAAAGATTTCGCAAGTATGAAGCAGCTTGTGCCATCTGGTGCATGGAAATATTCTGCTAAGAATGTAACAGATGTAGCCTTCGGAATCAGTAATCACTTTCTCTGGGATGCAGGCGGAGTAAATATTCCAGGTAGCCGTTGGGGAAGAGTAAGTGTACAGTCTGCATATGCTGTCGACTCAAAAGATTTTCAGAAAGAAGTTGATTTGGGAAAAAAGTGTTTGCGCTTTTTTTCAGATTCATTGCCCGGTGTAATCTATCCTTATTCGAAAATGATTTTGTTTAACGGGAACAGTTTCATGGAATATCCTATGATGGTAAATGATATGAGCGATCCTGATTATGATGATTGGGTTGCCACCACTGCGCATGAAATTGCTCATACTTACTTTCCTTTTTTCATGGGGATTAATGAATCGCGCTATGGCTGGATGGACGAGGGTTGGGCTGCATTCAATGAACTGAACTATTCTCGTTACGAACTCGACAGCATTGCCGACTGGGTCTTCACTAATTTTTATGTTCCGCATAATTTAAAGAAGGCAAGAAAAAAACTTACTTCACCACTCATGACTGAATCAACACAATTGAAAGGCTTGCCTTATGAATTTAATTCATATGGAAAACCTGCGCTTGCATATGAGGCGCTTCGAAGTTTGCTAGGTGATACACTCTTCAAAAAATGTTTGAACCAATACATGCTCCGATGGAATGGCAAGCATCCTGTTCCTTATGACTTCTTTAACACTTTCAATGATGTGAGCGGAAAAAATTTAAATTGGTTTTGGCGTGCGTGGTTTTTTGAACCAAACTATTTTGATCTCGAAGTGAAAAATATTTCAGTAAACGGAAATTCAGCCAGCATTACGATTTCAAACACCGGAGGATTGCCGGTTCCTTTTAAAATTCAGGTATTGGCAGAAAGCGGAATAGAAACTTTTTATTTCTCAGCCAATGAGTGGGAATCGAAAAAGGAAATAACAGTTCAGGTTAAAACGAAATCAAAAATCCAATCGGTTCGACTGCTTCATGGCGTGTTCATTGACTGGAATCCGAAGAATGGTTGATTGCAGATTTAATTCACTGTCATTGGCACATCCATCAACAGAATTTCAGAATCTGCATTCACTTTTATTTTGACAGACTCAATATTCGAAATCCCGATTCCATCCCGGCGGTTTAGTGTTTGTTGGTTCACTTCTATGCTTCCATCTATCACCATGATATAGGCGCCATTGCGTTCGCGCTTTATTTTATATTCAGTTTCTGTTCCTGAATCAAATTGCCCAATGCTAAGCCAGGCATTCTGATGAATCCACAATCCTTTTTCTGCGGGGCCCGGTTGAACAATTTGTTGCCATATATTTTTTCTCTCACTTACTTCCAGTTTCATCTGATCATATCGCGGAGTCACATTCTGCATTTTTGGGAACATCCAGATTTGAAAAAGTTTTGCCTTCTTGTCTTTGTTATGATTGAATTCGCTGTGATAAATTCCGGTGCCGGCGCTCATTACCTGAATCTCGCCTGGTCCAATCACTCCATGATTTCCCATGCTGTCTTTATGTTCGAGTGAGCCTTCAAGCATGATCGTTATGATTTCCATATTGTCATGCGGATGCATTCCAAACCCCATTCCGCCTTCAATTGAGTCATCATTCAGCACCCGCAGAACACCGAAGTGCACCTTTTCTTGATCATAATAATTTGCAAAACTAAAAGTGTGATGTGCATCCAGCCAACCATGATTCGCGTGTCCGCGCTCTTCAGCTTTGTATAGGATAGTTTTCATAAAAAAATTTTTCTATTGAATGAACAGATTAGTTAAATATAAGTTCAGAGAAAAAAAATTCTCTGAATCTCTGATCGGAGTAACAAAAGAAAAATCATTCGCCTTTGAACACCGGCTTGCGTTTTTCTATAAATGCAGTCACGCCTTCCTTGTTGTCCTTGCTGCTACCTGCAATTTCCTGGCAGTAGCTTTCATATTCAAGCATTGCTTCTAAATCAGAGTGAAAAGATTTGTTCAGCATTTTTTTAATCATGCCGATTGCTTTTGTTGGAGCAGCAGCATAATAGTCAGTAAATTTTTTTACTTCTGCATCCAGCTCTTCAGGTTTCACTACACGATTTATCATTCCCATTTGCTGTGCTTCAGTGGCAGAAACTTTTGTAGCCATAGTGCAATATTCAAAAGCGCGAACACCGCCAACTGTTCTCGGAAGAAAATAAGTAGAGCCACTATCAGGCACCAACGCAATGTTGATGAACGCCTCGCTGAAGTATGCGCCTTCTCCTGCAACTATCACATCGCACGCAAGTGCAACTGAACACCCCGCTCCAGCTGCAACACCATTGAGGCGACACACTATTGGTTTCGCCATGTTGCGCATCGCGCGAATAATCGGATTATATCTTTTCTCTAATGAATCTTTGAAACTGCGGATACCCGCTGCGGCTGCGGCTTTCAAATCCTGACCGCTGCAAAATGCTTTGCCCGCACCAGTGAGCACCACCACACGCACATCTTTATTCTTCTCACATTCTTTCAGTGCATCCTGCAATTCGAATGTGAGTTCATCATTAAATGCGTTGTAAACATCAGGGCGATTCAGCGTGATGGTTGCAACTCCGTTGTTTGTTTCAAGAAGAAGATTGTTGAATGACATGATACAATTTGAAGATTTGGAAATTGGAAAATTTGAAAATGAAATTCAGCGGTCGAAACTAATGAAACCATATTGCCGAAATAAAAGCAATCTGTAAATTATTTATCTGTGTTAACCATAATGATCTGTAAAAACAGCTGAACCGATTTTTTCATGAGCGTTCGATTATTTTCTTTCGCGGCGCTATGGGAAAGAACAAGTTGAAACATTTTGCCGAGATGGAAACATTCACCAATGTTTTTCAGAAAGCAACTGCGATGAAAGGGTTGTGGAATGAAAAATTTTTTCAGAATAAAAATTCCATCACACTTGAACTTGGCTGCGGTAAGGGCGAATATTCATTGGCACTTGCAAGATTATTCCCTGAAAGAAATTTTATTGGCATTGATATTAAAGGCGCACGAATTTGGCGCGGAGCTAAAACTGCAACAGAAGAGCAGATAAAAAATGTCTGCTTTCTGCGAGCGCAGGTTGATCATTTGTCCGAATATTTTGAGAAGAATTCTATTGACGAAATCTGGCTCACCTTTTCTGATCCTCATTTACCAAAGAGTGAAGCAAAGCGGCGATTGACTTCACCTAAATTTATTTCCATCTATCGCGAAGTGTTAAAGCCGAACGGAATCATTCATCTGAAAACTGATTCAACTGAATTGTATGAATTCACTTTGGAAATAATTGCAGAACTGAAATTGAAAATGCTCTGGCACTCGAATGATATTTATGCAAATGGGTTGCCCGATAAAATTCTGGATGTGAAAACTTATTACGAAGAAATGAATCTGAAAAAAGGTAAGACAATTAAGTATGTGAAGTTCGGTTTATAGTTCGGAGCTCATGGTTGGTGGTGTTTGCTACGAACTACGATCCACTACCCACCAACTATCTCCTGACACAATTCAATCAGCACTCCATTCGTGCTTTTGGGGTGAAGGAAGATGACCATCTTGTTATCTGCGCCGCGGAAAGGTTCTTGGCGGGTGAAAACAAATCCTGCCGCTTTCAATCTTTTTATTTCAGCGTGAATGTCGGCAACCTCGTAGGCAATGTGATGCAATCCTTCGCCACGCTTCTCTATAAATTTTCCAACTGCTCCTTCGGGATTAGTGGTTTCGAGCAGTTCAATTTTTGTGTCGCCGACTTTGAAGAAAGCGGTGCTCACCATTTCTGATTCCACGCTTTCTACTTTATAGCAAAAAGTATTGAGTAGTGATTCAAATAATTTTTTACTTGCTTCCAGATTCTTTACTGCTATACCAATGTGTTCGACTTTCTGCATGAATTCTTTTTTACAAAGATGAAAATAAAGTTTTTACCAAAGAGTTTCTCTGAGTTTAAGCCAGGAGTAGTACAGCGTTTTTGAACTCCGAGGAACTCTGTGAAATAACTCTGTGTTACTCGGTGGTGAAGACCTAAATTTGCAGGAGAAAACCAATTAGTCATGATACTCATTAGCGAGAACGCAAAAAATAAAGTGCTGGAAATTCTGAAGAGCGAAAACAAAAGTGTAAATGAAAATTTTGTGCGCGTGTCTGTTGTGGGCGGCGGTTGCAGCGGCTTGAGCTACAAGATGGAGTTTGACCACGACCTGAAAAAAGACGACCAGGTTTTTGAAGATAAAGGAATGAAACTCGTTACCGACCTCCGCAGTTTTTTATATCTGTGCGGAACCACCCTCGACCATAGCGACGGGCTGAACGGAAAGGGATTTCACTTTGTGAACCCGAATGCTACCCGCACCTGTGCTTGCGGGGAGAGTTTTGCTGTTTAAATACCAAATACAATGGGGCACTGATTTTAACGGATGAAACGGATGAACACGGATTTTATTTATCTGTTCTTATGCGCAGCATCCGTGTTTTTCCGTGTCCAATTCACTCATAAATATTCTTTTATCATCTCCTGTATTTCATCCGAAGAAAATTTCTCTTCAAGATTTTCTACCAGAAATAATTTCTCCAATAATTCATTGTGGTGCTTGCCAATTCGCTGCGCCTCGGCGTATGGAATGTGCGTGAATGAAACCATGCTGTAAGCAGGAATAAACTTTTCGGGAAAAGCATTCGCCACCATTTTCTCGATTTGTTTTTTGCGCAGGAATTTTTTGTCGGCAACAAGGTCGCGCATCTCTATAAAATTATTCAACGCGAGCTCGAGAATGGCATCGGCATTCGGTTTGCGCGATTGCTGATACAACGGGAAAATTGTTTTCCAGTCATCGCCGTGTTCATCCATCAACTCACCAAGTATTCGGCAATCTTCAAAACCGCAATTCATTCCCTGCCCGAAAAACGGAACCACAGCGTGCGCCGCATCGCCAATGAGCGCAACTTTATTTTTATAAGTCCACGGATAACACTTGATGTAAGGCAGGGACGAAGTGGGGTTTGCGAAAAAAACTTTTTTGTAATCCGGCATCAGCGCAATGGCATCAGCAAAATATTTTTTGAAAAACTGTTCGACATCATTTTCAGTTTTCAATGCGGCAAAAGATTCTTCGCCCTCTGTTTGAAAAAACAAAGTGCAGGTAAAACTTCCATCCATATTGGGCAGTGCAATGAGCATGAAATTTTTTCGTGGCCAGATGTGCAGCGCATTTTTCTCCATCAGAAAATTTCCATTTTCTCCTGCGGGAATATGAAGTTCTTTGTAACTGTGTTCGATGTAGGTCTGCGCATAATTGAAGCGGTCGGTTTTGAGCATGGAGCCTCGTAGCGCGGAGAAAGCGCCGTCGGCTCCAA
>DMRR01000085.1:0-2034 GCA_003455275.1 Bacteroidota bacterium
GCTTCTCACAGTAACCAAGAATTTTCCAGCCCATCGAAATAAAAATATCGCACGCTACATAAGCATGACCGGAATAACCAATGAGTATGACTTCTTTTTTCAATGCGATATTTCTTTGAATATGGAAATGATTTTTTCGGCAGCATTTCCGTCGCCGTAAATATTGGATGAATCAAGCGGAGCAAGCGAAGAAATTTTTTGAACCGCTGCAAGAATTTTTTCATTCTCCACTGGAACATGAATCACATTCTTTCCGGTGAGCCGTCCCTTCTGGCGATCGCCGGTGTTGATCACATATTTTGCAAACGAAGCCGCTTCAATAATTCCACTCGAAGTATTGCCGAGCAGAAAACTGCAATGCTTCATGCAGGAAAAATATCCTTGTGTGCCAAGTGAATCGAAACCAAAAGCGCGCGTCGGATTTGCTTTAATAAATTTTTTCAGTTGTGTGCGAATGTGATTTCCCATGGTGTCAGCATTCGGCATGGTGATTACAATTTGCTCTTTTAATTTTCCAAGCGCTGCAAGTAATTCTTCAGTGTGCTGCACATTGTTTTCCCACGAAACAGTTTCCGGATGAAAAGTGACAAGCACCGTTGGCTTGCTTAAATCCACTCCGTATTTCTTTTTGAATTCATCAACGCTGAAGAGCGGAATTTCTTTCAGGTTGTCAAGACCAAGCGCGCCAACGGTATGAATATTTTCCGATGAGCCGGTGATTTCTTTCACACGCTCTGCATACATTTTATGCGAAACAAAATGCAACGAACTCATTGCAGTAATCGAGTGGCGGAACTTGTTGTCAATTGCTCCGAGTGTTGTTTCTCCCCCGTGCAGGTGCGCAACTTTAAGATTGAAAGGAATGGTGGAAGCAACTGCTGCAAACATTTCATAGCGGTCGCCGAGGCAGAGCACCCAATCAAAATTCTTTGCGGATTTTTTCCAGAGCGCAGAAAATTCAGAAAGCGTTTTCGCCATGCTGTCGGCAATGTCTTCAGGAGAATCTCCTTCGGAAATGGTGTTGAGTTGCGCTTCAATTTTGAATCCGTCGCTCTTCACTTGCTCAATCGTGTTTCCGAATTTTTTTGAGAGATGAGTTCCGAATGCAATCAATCGCACATCGAAAAAAGAATCGGCATTCATTTTCTTCAAGAGAGGAAAATAAATTCCGTAGTCGGCGCGCGAACTGGTGAGCACAGCAATTCTTATCATCAGAAATCTTTAAGTGTGAGTTTATATTCTGCGGGAAGAGTGCGTTTCGCTTTTCTGCCAAGCACCGATTTTATTTTCATTGGAGAAATTCCATCGCCGGGGCGCTTCATTACTAAATCATTTTCAGAAATTTTTTCTCCTGATTTTATTTCTCTCGAAGTGTGAATGCTTTTTCGCGCAGCGGAAATATTTTTTAGCTCTGATTTCGAAGGAATTTTTTTTCCAACACCTAAAGCAATTTCAATGTTGCGAATGCAGTGAATCATTTCTTTCAACTCGTTCGGTTCAAGCGATGCTTTGTGATCGGGACCTTCCATGTTGCGGTCGAGCGTAAAATGTTTTTCAATCACACTTGCACCGAGCGCTGCTGCGGCAATTGCAACTTCAATTCCTTGCGTGTGGTCGCTGTAACCAACATCCGTTTTAAATTTTTTGTGAAGCGATTTCATTGCGAGCAGATTCACTTCATTTAATGGCGCAGGATATTCAGTTGTGCAATGAAGAATGGTGATGTCAGATTTTTTTGTTCCCGATTTCACTAATGCCTTCATCGCTTTCTCAATTTCTTTTTCAGTTGACATTCCGGTGGAAAGGATCACTTTGCTTTTCTGCTTTCCTATTTTTTCTAAGTAAGGAAGATTGGTGATTTCGCCGGAAGGAATTTTGAAAATTTTTATTCCGAGTTTTTTCAGAAGAGAAATACTATCCAGATCAAATGCCGTCGAAAGGAATTTTATTTCACGCAACTTACAATGAGCAATCAACTCGCGATGATTCTCTTCGCTGAGCTCAAGTTTTTTGAGCATTTCAAATTGAGAACCT
>DMRR01000085.1:2416-3360 GCA_003455275.1 Bacteroidota bacterium
ACCCGCATCAGCGGCGGCATCAATCAGCTTGCGTGCAATTTCCAAATCGCCATTGTGATTCACTCCGGCTTCGGCAATAACAATAACTTTTTTTCTTTTCATCAGAGATAACTCGTCTCGGCTTATCTGAGACAAATCTAATTTCTAGCACCAGAAAGAGAGAGGATTTATCTTTCGCCCGAATTAAGAAAAATGAATTTCGAAAACAGTTTATCATACGCGCAGGAGCAGGATGAAAAAGATGCGCTGAGAAAATTTCGTGAACGCTTTCACATTCCACAACACAATGGAAAAGATGCAATTTATCTCTGCGGAAATTCTCTTGGGTTACTGCCGAAAAGTGCACGCAGTTTTGTAGAACAGGAATTTTTGGATTGGGAAAAGTTAGGTGTTGAAGGACACTTCGATGCGAAGAACCCGTGGTTTCCGTATCATCATTTCGGTAGAAAACAATTGGCGGAAATTGTTGGTGCAAAGGAAGAAGAGGTGGTGGCGATGAATTCACTCACTGCTAATCTTCACCTGCTGATGGTTTCTTTCTATCAACCGAAAGGAGCAAGAAAAAAAATTATGATGGAGGCAAATGCTTTTCCATCCGACCAATATGCGATTGAAACACAAGTAAAATTTCATAGTGGAAATCCTGAAACTGATATCATTGAAATTTCTCCGAGAGAAAATGAATTCACGCTTCGCACCGAAGACATTCTCGAACAGATTGAAAAAAATAAAAATGAACTCGCACTTATACTTTTCGGTGGAGTAAATTATTTGAGCGGACAGTATTTTGATTTGAAAAAAATTACTGACGCAGGTCATGCTGCAGGTGTAACAGTTGGTTTTGATTTAGCGCACGCTGCTGGAAACATTGCGCTGCAACTCCACGACTGGAATATTGATTTTGCTTGCTGGTGTTCCTACAAATATCTCAACAGCGGCGCAGG
>DMRR01000225.1 GCA_003455275.1 Bacteroidota bacterium
TCGAGCGGCTGGAATTTGTTCGGAGCGGCAAGTATGCAAACACTTCATTCGAAGAAGTGGAGAAAAGCATTTATCTCAATCCTGAAATGTTTGAGTATCATATGCACGGACTGGTGTTTGCGCAGTTTCTCTGGCGCGAGCAATACACGCGCTTTGAGTTTTTCAGTTCACACATTAGAGATTTTCTTTCTGCAAAACCGCAAAGTCCTCAAACAACCGACGGGAGAGACTCTGCGGGAACATATCTGGAGATTGGCGGCGGTCACGCGCTCTACATTTTGGAAGCAATAAAAAAATCAAACGAGAAAATAAATTTTCAACTCGTTGACATCAGTCCGAGTTCAATGGAGCTTGCAAAAGGGATTGCAAAAAATCTTCCGATCAATTTTCTGCTGAAAAACATTTTTGATTTTTCTCCTGAAGAAAAATTTGATTTCATCACCATGGGCGAAGTGATTGAGCATGTGGAAGACCCTCTTTCTCTTCTGATAAAAGTTCGTGAACTGCTGAGTGAAAATGGAGCTGCATTTATTTCCACTCCCGCTAACTCACCCACCATTGACCATATTTATCTCTTCAACAATGCAGATGAAATTCGCTCGATGTTAAATGAAGCCGGGCTTGAAATCATTCACGAGAAAACACAATACGCTGAAGAGATGAAGGAAGAGCGCGCACAGAAATTGAAAATTGCTCTCATGTTTGCAGCGTTTGTAAAAGCAAAAACAAATTGAACTCACTATGCAAAAACCGGAAATACTCGAAACACTAAACAGAATCTGGAGAGAAGAACTCGATAACGATTCCATCGTTCTCACTGATGAATCCACTGCGAAAGATGTGGAGGAGTGGGACAGCATCAGCAACATTCAACTCGTGGTTGCAACCGAAAAGTTTTTTAAAATCAGATTCACTTCTTCTGAAATTGCTGCATTTAAAAATGTGGGCGAAATGGTGGACGCAATAAAAAATCGCATCGGGTAATGATGACTCTTCATCACACCGGCATATTGGTGAAAGACATGGATGAAGCGATTGAATCCTATCGCGGGATTTTTTCCGCTGATTCTGTGAGTGAAAAAATTTTTATCAGCAGCCAGCAGGTAAATGTGTGCTTCATAAATATTCAGGATGAAATTTATCTCGAACTTGTTCAGCCCACTTCTGCTGAATCGCCTGTGAATCGAATGTTTGGCAAAGGCAATACCTATTACCACATTGGTTATTTTACCAATCACTTTGATAAGGAAATAAAACTGCTTGAAGAAAAAAATTACAAATTGCTTAGCACATTTAATTCAGAAGCATTCGCAGGAAACCGTTGCGCATTTCTGATGTCGCCCGTTATGCACTTAGTTGAACTGATAGAAAAGTAGAGCGCGCCGATGCTGTTCAACTCGCTTAAGTTTTTATTGTTCTTCCCGGTGGTCACGCTGATGTATTTCGCGCTGCCGCATCGTTTCCGCTGGCTGTGGCTACTGGCGATGAGCTGTGTGTTCTATATGGCATTTGTGCCTTACTATATTCTCATTCTCGGTTTCACAATTCTGGTTGACTACTTCGCCGGAATACTTTTAGAGAATGCAAATGGAAGACAAAGAAAAATTTTTCTTATCGCAAGCATTGTAGCCAATGTTGGTGTGCTTGCTGTGTTCAAGTATTACAATTTTCTGCTGGAGAATTTCAATGCTCTCTTTCATTTTTCAGGAAGTGATTTTTCATTTCCTCTTCTTCACATCATCCTGCCAATTGGATTATCATTTCACACTTTTCAGGCAATGAGTTACACTATTGAAGTGTATCGCGGCAATCAGAAAGCCGAAAAGCATTTTGGTATTTATGCGTTGTATGTCATGTTCTACCCGCAACTGGTAGCGGGTCCTATTGAGCGGCCACAAAACATGCTTCATCAGTTTCATGCAAAACATTTTTTCGATTCGGAAAAAGTGATCAGCGGTTTGCGTCAAATACTATGGGGATTTTTTAAGAAGTGTGTAGTGGCTGATCGCCTCGCGATTTATGTGGATGCGGTTTACACGAATCATGCAGATGCGAGCGGCGCAAATCTTTTTGTCGCCACCATTTTTTTCGCGCTTCAGATTTATGCCGACTTCAGTGCTTACTCTGACATTGCGCTCGGGAGCGCACGGATAATGGGTTTTGATCTCATGGTGAATTTCAATCGCCCATATGCAAGCAAGAGTGTGACTGAGTTCTGGCGCAGGTGGCACATCTCGCTTTCCTCCTGGTTCAATGATTATTTGTTTCAACCGCTCACCATTGCCACGCGCAATTGGGGCAAGCGCGGAATTGCGTTCGCGCTCTTCTTCACTTTTTTTCTTGCGGGCTTGTGGCACGGGGCGGGCTGGACTTTCATCATCTATGGTTCGCTGCACGGGCTTGCGTTGGTGTATGAGTTCTACACAAAAAAATTCAGGAAGAATCTTTCAAAAAAAATTCCGGCGTTCATCTACAATCCTGTGAGTATGCTGCTCACATTTTTATTCGTGAGCATGGCAATGATTTTTTTCCGCTCGAAAGATTTAAGTATGGCTGTTGAAATTTTCAAAAGTGTTTTCACACTTCACAACTTGAATTCATTTTCATTTCCAATCATGGCGAACTACACACCGTTCGGTTGGTTCAGCATTATTATTTCAATTGCTTCTGTTGCACTTATGTTTTTAGTAGAGAAAATGGTGAACAACAATCTCAATTATTTTCAGAGTGATAATCAAAAAAATATTTTGTTCAGCAGCGCGGTGCTGTTTCTCATTGTGTGCTTCGGAATTTTCAACCAAACTTCATTTATCTATTTTCAATTCTGATGAAGAAACTGCTCGTGTATTTATTCTCAGTAATGATTCTTGGCGGAAGTGCAACTGTTTTCTATTTTCTTTTCGCACACAAGCATTACGACCGGAATGATATGTCGAACTTCCATCAGCTTCTTTCTTCAAAAGAAAATTACGACATCGTGCTCATGGGTTCTTCGCGCACGATGGGAATGATGAACCCGCGCCTGATTGATTCAATCACCGGAATGAACTCTTACAATTTTGGATTGAACGGAACAAGCATTCTGGAAACACGAATGATGATGCGGAAATATTTGCAGCTTCATGCAAAACCGAAGCTCATTCTGCTGAATGTGGACTTCAACGGATTTTACTCTTCAGGTTTTTTATTCAA